>JAPHUI010000236.1 GCA_026193755.1 Ignavibacteriaceae bacterium
AAAGATTTGAACTCTCTGTTCCCCTTTTTATTTATTGACGTTACTTATTTGCGCCCATTCTTCTTAATTCTCTTGCAACTTTTTTCGAATTATTAAATGCTAAAAAACCAAGCATTGCCAGAAAGCCAATAACGATTAATTCTGTGATTCCCATAATAATTAGTACTCCATTTAGTTAATTGTATTGCCTAAGAAAATTCAAGTATGATGCCACCGGAAAATTTCATAATGAAACTTCTTTTACCGGCATTTATTGTCAATTATATTTTTATGGTAATTCGGAGTGTAATTATTACAAAAAACGACAAAAGTGGCAGTAATAATTTACGCGCACAAAAAATGGACGCATATAAATACGTCCATTTTATAAATGAAGTAAGTTTATGATATTACCTCATCAAAGAAAATTTTTTGATTCTAGACACGATTAAAGTTCATTTATAAAAAGTCCATTTCTTTTTATAACAAATTGAACGGTCTTACAATATTTTAAAGTTTATTTGGATGGTTTATATGTTATTTCAATTCTGGTTTTCAACCTATTCTTTAGACCCTGATCTACGTAAACCAAATCAAAATTTTCACCATCCTCATCCCTAATTGAAACTGTGGGTACAAATCCTGTTAGAGCAGTACCAGTTTTTCCTTTTACAAAAGTTCTGAATTCTTCGTTATAATTCCATCCACTATTCTTCGTTAGGTTTCTCTTGTAAAACGCAACAACATTATTTGGATTATCAGTAGAAACCAAAATCACAAACGGTAAAACCTCCTGCTTATACTTGGTTGTGTCTGTCGATGGTGCAGATACTGAACTTATAACAGCACCCGGGTATGCTGGAATACCCACCTCATCTTTTGTAGGTACAAGGTATTTCCTGCTACTTATATCTTTTGGTGCATTAGAGGACAGTTTTGCCCAGGGTGCATACTGAGCTTGGGTAAATCCGCCAAAAAATAAAATTGTAACCAGAATTAGAATAATTTTTTTAAAATCCTTCATTCTGTTTTTCCTTTCAACTAATTATAAAAAACCGATGAACTATTTTTTGTACCCACGACGTGATTCGAACACGTGACCTACGGTTTAGGAAACCGTTGCTCTATCCAGCTGAGCTACGTGGGCAAATTCAATGAACAATTAAAATGAAGAATTTATAATTCTTTCTTCACAAAAGTAAAGAACTTTGGAGTTTTTATAAATGAAGTAAATAAGGTTAGAAATTAATCCAAAAGGTTAGTTTAATCATAGAAATAGAAAACTCCTTCATCAAATATATCCGCATTAAGAAATAATCCTCTTGAAAAAATTAATACTAGCTGTCCCGGTCCCTCGCGAACCGGGATAGAGGTCTTTCATTCAAGATTGAATAAAATAATGTGAACTTACTCAACATCTATTATAGGCAGTTACGTATAACTATAGAGCTAATTTTATTTAAGTTTTCTAATTTCAATCTGACCCATTGCTACATTCAATTCGATAGTTGGTCCGCCGCCGTTTAATTCATAGACAACTTTAATTTGCTTTTTCTCTTTGCTTCTCTTTATTTCTTTTGGAGTAAAATCTGATTTGATATTATCAAGATCACTTTCATCACCACTCCATACAAGGACTGCAAATGTAGCTACAATTGTTGCCTTTGTATTCTCAGGTACCTTCAAAGTTATATTACCCACAGCGGTATTCAATTCACTTTTTACATTCCCCTCAGGATAAATTTCAGCATAAATATTGCCAGCAGCAGTGTTCGCATCAACTGAACCCTTAATATTCTTTAAATTAACATTACCTGCGGCCGTTGAAGCTTCAACTTCTCCATTAGCACTTTCCAGTTTAATGTTTCCACCTGCAGTAGATATTTCAGCACTACCAGTCACGTTTCCAACCTTTATATTTCCGCCAGCAGTTGATACCTCAACTTTTCCACCAATATCTCCAACCTGTATGTTTCCTCCCGCAGTTGATATTTCCGCTGAATTGCTTACCGAGCCGATTGAAATACTTCCTCCTGCTGTACTTATTTTTGTTTCTCCTGTAATTGAACCAGCTTTCATTTCGCCACCGGCAGAAGTTAAATCAGCATCGCCATTTATATCACCAACAGAAACATTTCCTCCTCCGGTTGATATTTTTGTTTTACCATTAACAGTTCCTGTTGCAATATTACCTCCGGCTGTGCTGGCGTCAATTGAACCCTTTAAATCACCTTTAATTGAAACATTACCTCCGCCTGTTGAAAGGTCAAGGTTCATTGCTTCGGGAATTGTGCATTCAAGTTTAAAGTTATCTGAATCTTCACCTTTAAATTTTATTTCAACTTTACCAGATTTCTGCTCCATCGTTAAAAGGTTTAACTCATCTTCATCAATATTTTTTGCGATGACTTTAACTTCATTACCTGATCCGGCAACAATATTTATATTTCCCTGTTTCAGCGAAACATCAAGTAAATCTCCGCTTGAAACCGTAAAGTTTGCCTCTTTTTTTGATTGGCTTAAACCTGTAAGTGAAAAACCAAAGGAAATTAAAATAAGAAGCAGTGCAAATTTGAATGTAAGTGTTTTCATGTTAGTTGTACTCCTGTAATAATGTTTTAGATTTTAATTTTATGTAGTTATTATCGTCCTGGTTAGCTTGTTTAACGACCAGATCTAGATCGTTCCGGTCAAGTGAATGTCCGTTTTTGTTAGCTTCGATTAAAGCATTCAGCGCTTCAATTCTTAATGCAGAAGAGGAATCGTTCAATAATACATACAGATAAGCTTGTTTTAATGACTCGTCAAATGCAGTTCGATTCATAAGCTTTAATGCTTCCCTCCTTACTCCCGCATTTTTATCAGTCATTACAACTGTGATCAGAGCATTCTTAACCTCTTTATCCAAATATAGTTTTTTATACGTGTCCATAGCATTAATTGAATTCAACCTGGAACCCGGATTCTGATCATTCAGCATCGCATAGGTTAAAAAACCTTGCACCTTTGGATCGTTTACACTTCCTTTGTAGTGAACCTGCTTCGCAACTTCAAACGTAAATTCAATTTCACCATCGGTCGGATCTGAATCTATAAACTGAACATTTGAAATTCTCAAATCGTTATCAAACATTGAAGCATTAGTAAGTTCGGGATTTTTCTCAGGAGCTGTTATTTTCCCTCTTCCGATAAAAATACTTCCTATAATTATTCCAAGAATCAGAACTGATAAGGCAGCAAATGCAAGTCTGGGAGGAGTTGAGAATAATTGAAAGATGTGATTTGTAAAATAAGAGACAGAACTTCTATTGTTCCTCTCCTGTCTCAAAGCACCTCTGAGTTGTATTCTTGCCTCTTTTAATAATTCTTCATTTACCTCAAGATTTCTATGATCAGCAATTAACATCATTATACTCTTTTGCTGCTCAAGTTCAAGCTTACACTCTTCGCACGATTCGAGGTGTGAGATAAGTTTCTTCTGTTTATCATCAGATAGTTCACCATAAAGTGAAAGCTGTATCATCTGTTTAAATTCATTGTGATTCATTTTTTAACTCCTGAATTTCCTTTAAGTCTGAAAAGCGCTAAGAGGTTTAAGTTTTTTTCTAAGGTTATTCACTGCATCAAACAAATATTTTTTAACAGTTCCTTCTTTACAATTCAACATTTCTGCAATCTCTCTTATTTTATATCCTTCATAATGTTTAAGAACAAAAGTGATTCTTTGTCTTTCCGAAAGACTATCTACAGCATTTCCAATAAAAGTCTGCAAATCGTTACTCAAGCTTTCCTCCTCAGGTGATTTTTCATCTGAAACCAATTCAACTTTTCCAAATTCCTTATTATCTTCATCAAACTCTGCCTGCAAAGGGACCGAAACTTGTTCCTTCTTACTGGATTTAAAAGTAATACAAACATTTGTTGTGATTCTAAAAAGCCATGTGGAAAACTCACTCCGGAATTCAAATTTTTTCAAGCTTCTGAAGACTCTTATAAAAACCTCCTGATAAATATCCTTTGCATCATCAGTGTCTCTTACAAATCTCATTGCAATAGAAAGAACCGCTTTATCATAATTATATACTAGCTGCTCAAAAGCAACCTGGTCACCTGCTTGAGCCTTAATTATGAGTTCTTTTTCAGATATTTCCATATGTGTTTTATTAATTCTACTGATTAGACCTTAACAAAACTAAAAAGGTTGGGTTTAAAAGGTGAGCTGAGGACTCAGATTTTACGGTTTATTATATCAAATACCGATTTTAACTGATAAGTGGGAGAAAAGCCGTTTAAGCCGTTAACGAAATGTTTCACCCCGGTTTCAACAAGTGCAGTATCAATCCCGAATTTGTTTCCCATTGCAATATCAGTTTCCAGCCTGTCACCAATTAGAATCGTATTTTCAAGATTTGGTTTTAGCCTGTTAATAATTTCATTAAACATAAACTCGGAAGGTTTGCCAAAATGCAACTCCAGTTTTCTGTGAGTTCTTTTTTCGAGCGCGGAAATTGTCGAGCCTGCATCAAGAACTTCACCGGAATCAACAGGACAGGTGTCGTCAATATTTGCAGCAAAAAACTTTGCTCCATTTTCCAATGCCTGCGCAGCAATTTCAAGTTTCTTATAATCAAGTGTCCGGTCAAGAGTAACAAGCAGTACCTTTATTACTTTTGGATCAACCGAGTATTTCAAACCAGATTTTTTAATTTCATTAACAAATGAATCCTCTCCAATTGCAAAAAACGTTTCGCCGGTAAAATTCCGCAAAAGATAGTTAGCAACAACCAGAGTTGAGTTAATAATTTCATCTTCTTCAATATTTAAACCCCAGTTTTTAAGCAAAAGATAGTAATCATTTACAGTTCCCGTAGTTTTATTCGATACAAAAACAATTTTCTTCCCGATTGATTTTAGATGATTGATCACTTCATCAGCTTGCGGGATAAGATGTTCGCCACGATAAATAGTACCATCCAAGTCAAAAATAAAACTATCGTATTTATCGACCAGCTTCATAATCCGAGTTCTTTCTTCATCACCATCAAAGATTCGGAAATAGAATGAGGCTTGTATCCCAATTCCGTTTCAGCTTTGAGAGTCCAGAGCCCCGATTTTAATGGTCTTCGAGCGGGCTGGTTAAGTTCTTCTGTGGTAATTGGTGTTATCAGGTTTCTATCGAGTTTAAAATAATCAGCAATCCGGTTTGTGAATTCAAGACGTGATAAAAATTCTTTTCCGCCAATATTATAAATACCTGTCTTTTTAAATTCAATTATTTTATTTATAGCTTGTACAAGATCATCAATAAATGTGGGATTATTAATTTGATCTTTTACAATTCTTATTCTTTCTTTTTTTGTTAAAGAATTAATTACCCATCGCACAAAATCAGGTCGACTGTTACGGGCAAAACCGTATAAAACGTTCGTTCGTAAAATTGTAAACAAAGTTCCGCTAATTTTTAGTGCATTCTCACTCGCGAGTTTTGTTCTTCCATAATAACCTATTGGATTTGGAAGATCATTTTCATGGTAGGGACCATTCTTCCCGTCAAAAATGTAATCTGTTGAAATGTGAATAATCTGGGCATCGATTGCTCTTGCTGCTTCTGCAATATACTCTACACCTTTTACATTTATCTTCCACGCGTCTTCGCGCATTTTTTCGCTGAGGTCTACATTCGTAAATGCTGCCGTATGAATTATAAAATCCGG
>JAPHUI010000377.1 GCA_026193755.1 Ignavibacteriaceae bacterium
CAACGTAAATAGTATTTGCATCTCCAGTAATACTTGGCCAAACTACGGAGGAAGAACTTTCGAGAGTGACGGGTGAACCCGGATATTTGTTTCCCTCAACGTCCATTCTGCAATATTTTAAAGCATTGCTCTCCTGGTAAATTACGTGAAGACCATATCCATTTGCAAATATATCAACGACGCCTGAAGCGGTTGAAACATCAACTTCTGTGGCTATAACATTAGTCCAGTTTTGAGCCAACAATGAAGTTGAAAATAAGACTATTAATATAAAAACTAAGCGTTTCATTTTTAAACTCAAATCATTTTAAAAAAATTGTTTTAATTATTTTAACTTGTTTTTCAGTTTGTAGACTAATAATGTAAACTCCGCTTGGAAGCGGGTTATTATATTTATCCTGTCCATCCCAGTATATTTTGTATTCACCGGGAAGTAAGTTGTTTTCTAACAACAATACAATTTCTCTCCCTAAAGGATTATATACTTTCAGCTTTACATTTGTTTGTTCAGGAATTTTAAACCTAATAGTGCTTCTTGAATTAAAAGGCGATGGGTAACTATTAAGCTCAATGCGAGAATAAATGGATTGAACTTTTTCAGTGTCATTTACAAGCTTATCCTGCTTAAGAATATAACTGAATGCTTTAACTATAGGATACTCAAAGTCTTTAAATGGGAGCAAAATATCTTTCTTCTCATCACCTGTTAATTCAGCTATAGCTACAGGGAAAAAATCAGCTCCGGGTTGTGTTGCTTCATCTAACTTTGCATAGAAAATCTCATATTGGTGATTATTAGGAGAACCAACAAACTTTAGTATCAGAATCAATTTCCCTATAGAGATTATTAATTCCTCTTTACCATCATTATCCAAATCATTCACCTGTATACAATTAGCTACAAAGGAATTAATATATCTCAATTCGATCATAGCCACCTGCTCATAAGAATTGTCTCCGTAGGCTTCATAACATTGAAATCTCGTAATTCCCTGTTCAAAGTCCTGCCCACCGATCCAGAACTCAGGTTTACCATTTTCATCAATATCATTAGTAGTTGTTTTCATATATGCATTATAAGTTGAGAAAGGATTTTGCCAGACCAAGCTATAATTATTCGTATCAATGTTTTCAAAAATTAACATATTGCCGTCGCCCGTTCCTATGGCGAATTCCTTTTTACCATCTAGATCGTAGACATTAATAGCAAATCCAGAAGGTGTATCAAACCCAGTGGAATATTCGAATGTAGTAGTGAAATTATTTATATTTTCTCTAAATTCACCAATAATTATCTTTGAAGGAGTATTCATATCCACAAACAAACATTCAGTTATCCCATTCTGGTCGAAATCTCCAAAGGTCATATCATTAATCTGGTTCGGTTGATAGTAAAAGATGAAGTCAAAATTAACCGGAAGACTGCCAACGGTATCGCTTTTATACACGACACCATTTGATGCTAACCTCGATCTCAAATATATTTCTATTCCACCTGTACCGTGTATGTCTCCCATCCCCTGAACAAATACAGTCGACGAATCATAAGTGAAAACATTTTCAAATATCCCTGAAGTATTCCTTTCAAATATTTTTACAGGACCACCAGAATAAACTGGAATGCTTGAGTAATCACTATAACCATATAGTTCGGGTCTTCCATTTTTATTCAAATCATCTATAAACAGAGGATCCCAATAACTATTTGCAACTTCAACTTTCTGCCAAAAAGAAAACCTGTCTGCATACTTTGTAGTATCTATCTCCCAAATGTTTATTATTGTTGTATCAACACCTTCAAAATTTTCATTTAATCTGTCACTCCGGTTAAAGTTATATACTCTCGACATACCATCCGGATAAGTCAGCTTATAAACGTTTGGGAAAACCAATTGAACTTTTCCTCCTCGTTCAACAAACTTTTGCAGCTCTGCTTCTTTGTTAAAAGTGTTTCGCTGAGCATTGCAAAGCGTGCTAATTAAAAATAAGAGTGAGAAAAATATTTTCTTTTTCATCTTTTATCTTAAAATATTATTAGGGAAAGAAATAATCTATTAATATTTTTTAATCTATGTAAAACCGGTTGGATAAAATACAGTGAAGAAAAGTTTCTGTATAAACAGAAGATAAGCATCACACAGAAACAGAATATTTATTATGGAGAAAATCATTCCGATTTTCTCCCAGAGAGAGAGTTAAATACCGTGCCAACAAAATATTCATCAGGTAGCTATCCTGAATTATTTTTTTTACAAATTAGGAAATGGATTTTAGAATGTCAAGGGAGATAAGGTTAAAAAGTTATAAAATATGTATTGGTTATTGTAGTAAATATTAATTCAAATCAGATGAATTATAAATCACTTTGCCATCTTTTATAGTCATACAGTTCAGATTGTTTCCAATTGAATAAAAGATATCAGAATAATTCGAAGTATTAAAAACAGCAAAGTCTGCTTTCTTTCCTATCTCAATTGAACCGATATTTTTTTCTCTGCATAGAGCTTTTGCAGAATTTATGGTAACTGTGCTTATAGTTTCCTCAATTGTCATTCCCATTTTCAATGCAGCAAGGCTCATAATAAAAGCTAAACTTGAAATATGTGATGAACCGGGATTATAATCTGTAGCAAGA
>JAPHUI010000273.1 GCA_026193755.1 Ignavibacteriaceae bacterium
CCGCTTTATAAGTATTCTCGTGATGAATTGATTTAATTATTTCATTAACAATTTTATTGTCAGCTCTTGTTTCAATTCCGAGTGCACCTTGTCCAACTGCAGGAAGCATTACATCCGTTTTAATTATTGAAGAGATGTGTTTATTCAGTTTTAATCTTTCGACACCAGCTCTTGCAAGTATTATCGCATCCCAATCGGACTCAAGAAATCTTTTAATACGGGTTGGAACATTTCCGCGCAGTTCTACAATTTTTAAATCGGGTCTAAAATGCTGAAGCTGACACTTTCTTCTTAAAGATCCTGTTGCAATAGTTGCGTTCTCAGCCAAGTTAAAGATTGTAGTCCCTTTTTTTCTGGCAATCATTACATCCTGAACATTATGTCTCTTTGTAACAGCGGCAAGCTTTAATCCTTTTGGAATTTCTGTTTGAAGATCTTTCAGGCTGTGAACTGCGAGATCAATTTTTTTATTGATTAGTTTTATCTCTAATTCTTTGGTGAACAAACTTCTGTCGCCAATTTTAGACAAAGCAACATCGAGAATTTTATCTCCTTTAGTTTTGATGATCTTTATTTCGATTGAAACGTTTTTGTTTTTCTTTTCGAGTTCTTTCTTAATAAATTCTGCTTGCCAGAGAGCCAGTTCACTTCCTCTTGAGCCAATAATAATTTTATGCTTCAATTTTCTACTCTATTCTTTCTCTGATTTCTTATGAGTTCCAATTCCGAAAAGATCTCTTATAATCCCGATTTTTGTCGCCGAGTCCGTTGAGTCGGTAGATTCGCCCGCTTTACGCAATTCGATTGTCGGGTGATGAAGTATCTTGTTGATAATTCTTTTGGTAACAATATCCAGCTTATCCTGGTCTTCATTAGCGAATTTATTTTTATTTTTTTCAATTTCTTCGTTACGGATTCCTTCAAACATATCTCTGAGATCTTTAATCGCCGGTGCGGCTTGAAGCGAATTATACCATTCCCAAAAATTATCCAGCTCTTCTTCAATTATTTTTTCGACTTTTGGAATTTCTGATTTCCTTTTTGCCAGGTTTTGTTCAACTATTATGTTAAGTGAATCAAGGTCGTGATAAAAAACATAATCAATTTCTTTAGTCGCAGGATCAATATCTCGTGGAACTGCGATATCCATTAAAATCATTGGATTGTTATTTCTTTTCTTCAAAGCATTTTTAACATCATCTTTTCTTAAAAGAATTTCAGGCGCAGCGGTAGCACTTATAATTATATCAAACTTATAAATTGAGTCTTTGAATTCTGAAAAAGGAATTACTTTAGCATTGAGTTTCTGTGCAAGCTTTTCTGCTTTTTCCTGTGTTCTGTTTGTTACTGCAAGGCTTCCGATTCCTCTTTCGGAAAGATGTTTTGCTGCAATCTCTCCTGTTTCACCTGCACCAATAACTAATGCCATTTTCTTACTGAGATTAGAAAAAATCTTTTCTGTTAATTGAACAGCAGCGTAACTTACTGTAACAGCACCTTCACTTATTGAAGTTTCTGATATCGCTCGTTTCCCGGTTCTTATTGCAGCGTCGAATATTCTGTGCATTATATATCCGGCAAAATTATTTTCCTCGGCCATCTGAAATGAATCTTTTACCTGCTTGAAAACCTGGTTGTCGCCAATTAGCAGAGAATCAATTCCGGTTGCAACACCGAATAAGTGTTTCACCGCGTCTTTTGAAAAATATTTTTGAAAATTTTCTTCGGTGATGTTTTGTGCGGTTTTAAATTTTAATAATAGATCTTGAATTTTTTCGTGCGATAGATCCGCGTTCGTAGGTATGCAGAAAATTTCTGTCCGGTTACAGGTTGAAAGAACCAGTCCTTCCTTTAACTGATTCTCTTTAGCAAGATTAATAAAAGGCTGGATTTCATCTTCCTTAAGATAAACAGCTTCTCTCAGCTCTACCGGAGCGGTTCTGTGATTTATTGATATCGCAATTAAATTCATAAGTTCTTAATAGAAGGAATGAAAACTCTGTGCTAAAAAGTTTGAGAGAATTGTGGAAATGATTGCAACAGTAAAACCGGAGATTGATAATATAACAAGTTTTTTACCTCTCCACTTGCCAAATATTTTACTGGTTATTCCAATAGCATAAAGCAACCAGACTAAAGTAGTACCAATAAGTTTTGGATCCATATAAGAGAAGTGAGGAAATGCAATCGGCAGCCAGATGATTCCGATTATTATTGCAATGGTTAATGTAATAAATCCTATTACTGCCGAATAAAGGCTCAATCTTTCAAGAACTTCAAGGTTGGGAAGACGGTTAAAGATTAATCCAAATTTGTTGAGCTTTATATCTTTATAAAGAATTAAATAAAGGAATCCGTAAACTGCGGAAATTGTAAAACCCGAATATCCTAACAATGCACTAATTACATGGATGCCGAGCAGATTGCTTCTCAACACTTCTTTTACTTCAGTTAAATCCTGAATATAAAGGGAAGATATTATCTGAAAGATTAGGGAGAGAATTATAATAAAAGGCCCGGTGCCCCTAATATCGGAAACCAATTCAACAAGAAAATATGAAAAACTTATTGTAATAGCCAGAATAGTAAATATTTCAAAAACGTTTGTAATCGGGGGATGATCAAAAGCGATTGTACGCAGCACTATATATATTAAATGGAGGAAAAGAGTAATAAACAGAAAAACTCTTTTAATATTTATAAATCTCTTTTCCCCTTTAAGGAAATCGTAAAAATAGACTGCCAGAGTTACAAAGTAGAAGATTGGCAGCAGTATATTAATAGTATGAATGCCTGAAATCATATTGTCCTGTTCGTTTTTCTGACTAGTGAGTTCAAAAATACGAATAGAACACAATTAGAACAAAGTAATAGTATTTGACCAGTACTGGTTATTTATCGGAACCCAGAATAATTGGAAGGCCATCCTTACCTGAACCAATGATGACAACCTTAGTATTCGTCGAATTCGCAAGTTTTTCGGTAGCTTCAATACCTTTCCATTTTAACAGCTGCTCGCTAATTCCCTTGGAAACTATCTCCTGAAAATCGGCAATACCCTTTGCTTCAATTCTCTTTCTGTCTGCTTCCTGTTTTTCACGAGTCAAAATGAATTCCATTCGCTGACTTTCCTGCTCAGCTTGTAATTTCTCCTCGATAGATTTTGTCAGCCGTTCTGGGAGTTGGATTTGTCTAAGAGGA
>JAPHUI010000025.1 GCA_026193755.1 Ignavibacteriaceae bacterium
AGCCATTGTATTGCTCACGGTATTAATATGGGTAAAGGGATGCAGAATCAGAAAGCTGCAGTTGATTCCGGTTACTGGCAGCTTTTCAGGTTTAATCCAGATCTGGCTAAGGAAGGAAAGAATCCATTCAAGTTAGATTCGAAAGGATTAAAAATTCCGCTGAAGGATTATGCTTACATGGAAACGCGCTATAAAATGTTAACCAAATCTCATCCGAAGAACGCCGAACTGTTAATGAAAGAAGCACAGAATGATGTAACGAGCAAATGGAAAGATTATGAGAGAATGGCTTCTTGGGATCCGGAAAAAACTGAAGAGTAGAAATCACAAAATTTAAATCGAAGGTTTACAATGGATTTATCAACGACTTACTTAGGCTTAAAACTTAAATCACCGATCGTTCCTTCTGCCGGACCCTTATCGCAGGAAATATCTAACATTAAATTGATGGAAGATGCAGGTGCGGGTGCAGTAGTTATTTATTCATTATTTGAAGAGCAGCTTGAGCATGATTCACTGGAGCTTCAGTATCACACTGAGGTTCCGTCTGAGAGTTTTGCCGAAGCAACGAGTTATTTCCCTGAACCTTTCGAGTACAAACTTGGTCCTGAAGAATACCTGAATCACATAAGAAAAATTAAGGAAGCAGTTAATATTCCTGTGATTGCGAGTCTCAACGGAAAATCTCTCGGCGGGTGGATAGATTACGCGAAACAGATTGAACAGGCAGGCGCCGATGCACTTGAACTGAATATTTATTTTATGGCTACTGATATGGATCAGAAAAGTGAAGAACTTGAGAAAAGATATGTTCATATAGTGAAGAGAGTAAAAACTGAAATTAAGATACCCATTGCTGTAAAGATGCATCCCTTCTTTAGTTCCGTTGCGCATATGGCAAAAGAGTTAAACAAGGCTGGTGCGGATGGACTGGTTCTTTTTAACAGGTTCTATCAGCCTGATATAAATCTTGAAACTCTTGAAGTTGAACCAAATGTAATTCTCAGTACACCATTCGCAATGCGACTTCCTTTAAGATGGATCGCAATTCTTTACGGAAGAACAAATGCAGATCTTGCTGCAACAAGTGGCATCTACACCGCTGAAGATGTAATAAAAATGATTATGGCAGGAGCCAAAGTTACTCAAATGCTTTCGTGCTTGTTAAAGTTTGGTATCGGTCATATTGCTGATGTTACTTCCAAGATGAAACTGTGGATGGAAGAAAAAGAGTATAAATCATTAGAACAGATGCGCGGAAGTATGAGCTATATGAGTGTTGATGACCCGGCTAAATTTGAGCGTGCAAACTATATGAAGGTTTTGCACTCATATAAATAAGATTTCTTCATAGCCTCCTATACGTTGCGGGTGGAACAGTTGTCCTCTAATCCTGTCCTGTTAGTTTTGTCCGCAACGTTTTTTATTCCAGATCAAAAATTATTAAACGCAGTTCACCATTTGAACTAATAAACCTATTTTAATGTTAATTCAATAAAAATTTTTAGGAAAATGGCTTTATTCTTCACATTATTCTTTACTGTTTACACAGCTCTTAATTATTATATTTTTATAAGGGGATGGCAGGCACTGCATTCACTGCCCTGGTTAAAACCTTTTTATGTTATAGCATTCATTGTAGCTGCGTATGGATACATTTTTGCAAAATTACTTTATAAATTCCTGCCCTCTATTATTTATGATATCTGGTTAGGCATTGGTGCAATATGGTTTGCTTTTTTCGTTTATTTTATTCTTTTTCTGTTAGGATTGGATATAATTCGTCTGTTCGAGTCATCCTTTCATTTTCTGCCCAAATACATTTACAATAATTTCGAACAAACAAAGAAGATAACTGCCATTGTAGTAATTGCACTTGTCGGCTTAATTGTTTTTTTAGGAAATCTGAATAAAAGAGATATAACTATAAAAACTCTGAATCTTACTCTTCCGAAGGGAAATGGAAAGCTCAATGAACTTAATGTTGTTATGGCTTCGGACTTACATCTCTCAACAATTGACGGGGAAAGATTACTTTCAAAAATTATTGATAAAATTAATTCTGTAAATCCGGATATAATTTTATTTGCCGGAGATATTGTTGATGATAAAGCTCTGATTTTAGAAGATAGAGGAATAGGTGAATCCTTTAAGAGACTTAATCCGAAATATGGAATTTATTCAATCACCGGTAATCACGAATATATCAACGATGTTGAACCAAGCGTTAAATTTATGGAACAGTACAGAATGAAAGTAATTAGAGATAATTATGAATTAATTGACAGCAGCTTTTGGTTAGTTGGCAGGGAAGACGTGGCAATGAGACAATTCACTGGTAAGGAACGAAAATCACTTGAACAGATTATAAGCTCGATAAATTCTGATTATCCTAAAATACTTCTTGATCACACACCCATAAGGTTAGAACAAGCAGAAAAAAATGGAATTGACCTGCAGCTTTCAGGACACACACATCACGGACAAATTTGGCCCGGAAATATTATCACCAATATGATTTACGAATTAAGCTGGGGATATTTAGAAAAAGGGAAGACCAAATATTATGTTTCATCAGGTGCTGGAACGTGGGGACCACCTGTCCGCACGGGAAGCAAATCTGAAATTGTTAATATCAAAATAAAATTTGAGTAATCAGATTTTCATACAACCATATATCCATACAAACGAATGTGCTTGTATGGATGTATGAATGAATGTTTGTATGTTTAAAAAGTAAACGTTACACCAAACTTTACGTTATCGAATGCGATTGGCGGCGTACTTGGAAATGGCCAGTTCATTTTATCCCGTCTTAATTCATAAATGCCATAACCCAAGGCACTCTTTAATACAAAAAATACAATTGGACCAGCGGCAGGTGAAGATTTAAAAACTTCTTTTATGAACACATCAAGCAATCCATTCGCGGCAAGCTCAATGATTCCGCTTCCTGCCCATTTCCAGAACAAGTGTCTTTCAAAAACAATTGATCTTTCGTAACCTGCTTCTAAGGCTATTAAGCTTGTTGCCTGAACCCGGACACCTCCTTCGCTGCTAGTACCGAAGCGAAAAGATTCATCGTATAACTGTTTTATTCTTTCATCATTTGGACTTAGTGAATCATCAGCAAAGTTTAGGTTTGTCCAGGTTAAAGATGATGTATAGTATGGGGTCACTGTAGCATTTTCCCCAATTTTATAACCGTAACCACCTGACCATCCAACTCCAAATTGCCAGTTGTTAGTTTCAATATCTGAAGGTACATCGGAACCGCCAGCAAGTTCGGTTGAATTGCGGTTTAGGAATAAATAATTAAAAGTGCTTTTATCAATATAATCTGCGTATTTAGTTACCTTCTTATATGTATAACCAAGCTTTAGCTCAAGCAGATTATTATCTGCAAAAGGTGCTTCGACATCCTTTCTGGACACATTGGAAAAGCCATAGTCAAGTGATATTGCAGGTTTCTTGTTAAGCCAGGCTTGCCATTCTTCAGTCTTTTCCAAATCCCATTTCCATTCTTCCTTACATTTTGTGGAATCCTGTGCGAAAGAATAAAAAGGTAGAAATGATATTAGTAATGCAGTAATCGTCAAAATATGATGTTTCATAGTTCCTCCGGAAAAAGATTTTTAATCAACTTATAAAAAATAACGTATCTATAATTTTTAAATGAATTTTTTTTGATGAACGGTATCATGTCAAGACGAATGTACCTTCTGTAAGGTTACTTAACTGCATCTTTTATTTTCCATCTAATAACCTCATCAAGGTATTGATGAAATTTTGCAGGGAGGTTTTTGTATTTACCAAATAACAGTTTTTTTTGTTTCAGGTAGTTCCAACCCTAAATTCTTTTTATTACTTATGAAATATAAAAAACTATGCTCTGTTTGCTTATAATATTTGTAAGGAAATTGAATTTTCAACACCATAAACTTAAAGTTTAAGACTAAAAATTTGTATTTTACACAATCTTTATTCTATAATAATATCAGCGGGACATAAATGTTAAAATTAAAAAAAATACTCATATTTTCTATCCTTCCATTTTTACTTGTAGGCTGCCTTCAGGTTGAAACTAATGTAAATGTTAAGAAAGATGGAAGCGGAACAATTAACGAAAAGGTGTTGTTCAGTAAAACATTTGTTAATATGATCAAGGAATTCGCACAATCTTTCAGTGATTCAGCATCAGCCGACAAGGAAGAATTTTCAATTTTTAAAGCTGATGAAATTAAAACCGATGCAAAAGATTTTGGCGAAAATGTTAAATACGTTTCTCATACGCTTATAAGCAATGATGACTGGGAAGGTTATGATGCAGTTTATTCATTTGACGATATAACAAAAGTGAAAATTGCTCCCGATCCTGATTCCAAAGTTGGTATCGGAGACGAAGGAATGGAGGCCACACCAGATGAAGATTATTACTTTTTTAAGTTTATTAAAGGAAACGTTCCTGAATTAATAATTGATCGTCCGGAGATAAAATTAACAGAAGAGACAGAAGAAAATAAGGACACAGTACAATCTGAACAGAATGATGAAGAAATGAGCGAAGAGTTTCTAAATATGATGAAGGGGATGAGTATAAGCGTAGCAGTTTTTGTTGATGGCAAAATAGTAAACTCAAATGCAAGCTATGTGGATGGTTCAAAAGTAACGTTATTTGAAATGAATTTTGGTGAGATGATGAAGAACAAAGAAGCTTTTAAAGAATTTAAGAATAAAGAACCAAAGAATATTGACGAAATGAAACAATACCTTGAAAAATTTCCCGGAATGAAAATAGAAATTGAAAAACCGGTTTCAATTAAATTTAAATAATCAAATTATAATAAATAAAAATAAAATATGAAGCTCAAACTAATTTTATTAATCTTATTCTTTGGTCTAGGATTTATTCAGGCGCAAACCGATGAATCCAGATTAGGGACCGAAATAACACTAACTGAAAAAACCAAAATTTCTGATATACTTGCTCAACCAGATTCATATCTGGATAAAACAGTTCTGGTTGAAGGTGAAGTTCTTGATGTATGTCCAATGATGGGCTGCTGGCTGGAATTGAAATCTGATGCGGGAGATGAAAAACTAAAAGTAAAAGTGAAAGATGGCGAAATTGTTTTTCCAATAGACGCAATTGGAAGCACTGCTCTAGTTGAAGGTAAAGTATACAATATTGAATTAACACAGGAAGAAGCAATAAAACACTTTCAGCATGTAGCAGAAGAAAAAGGTGAAGATTTCGATCCTTCGACTATTACCGGTCAAATGACAATTTACCAGATTGAGGGATTGGGTGCTGAAATATATAATAAGGAGAGTTAATTATTTTCAGGAGCTGCTTGTACGAGCAGCTCTTCTTTAATCTTGTTAATACATTTCTACTTTAAACTTTTTATTATAATTTTCATTCGTAGTTACTTTTTCTATACTTAAATTTACTTTATGAATGAAAATAAAATAGAAAGACAGGTATTTACATATCCACTTCTTTTTAGAATCATTTTTAGATATGGAAACGTAATAATTACGTTTTTACTGATTGTTTATTCTTTTCCATTGGCAGCCAACCTTGATAAAGATAAAATATTATTGATCCCTTTGATTATTACAGTTCTCGTTATCTATTTTTTAAACAGGCATTACCTTAATCTGTATAAAATTCTTCCTTATAAAATTGTTGCAGATGATGAAATGCTAATTTGCTCTGGATTTTTTCTTTCGAAGAAAGAAATTATAATCCGTTATGAGAACATTGAATCTCTCTCAGGTGGCATTTTTGAAAATAAAATATCCGGTGTGATGAAAGTTTGCGACGGAAAAAATGGAATGTGTATCGGATTTTATCAGAGAATAACTAATTCGAGTAAGCTTGCAACTATAATATTGAGTAAGGTAAAAAGAGAATTATATGACGAAGTGTTGGAGAAACTTATAGCCAAAGGAAAAAAGGATTGAAGGATGAAAATTGCTGTATTATTGTCAGGCGGAGTTGATAGTTCAATCGCATTGCGATTGCTGAAGGATGAGGGGCATAATATTACAGCATTTTATTTGAAGATATGGCTGCAGGATGAATTCTCTTTTCTTGGTGAATGTCCCTGGGAGGAAGATCTCAAATATGCTCGTGGAGTTTGCGAACAAGCAAATGTTCCGCTTGAAGTAATTCCTTTGCAAACCGCGTACTGGGATAATGTAGTCTCGTACACTATCGAAGAAATTAAAGAAGGGAGAACACCAAATCCAGATATTTTTTGCAATAGCCTGATCAAGTTCGGTGAGTTTTATGACAAGATAGATGATTCTTTTGAAAAAGTTGCAAGCGGGCATTATGCCAGAGTTGAGAAGATAAATGAAAAATATTTTCTAAAAACCTCTCCCGATCCGGTTAAAGATCAAACTTACTTTTTAGCTTATCTAACACAGCAACAGCTATCGAGAGCTTTATTTCCAGTTGGCAGATACAAAAAAACTGAAATACGCGATCTGGCTGAGAGACATAATTTACCAACGATGGCAAGAAGAGACAGCCAGGGTATTTGCTTTCTTGGACAAATAAAATTTAATGAATTCATAAAACATCATCTTGGTGAAATAGAAGGAGATATTATTGATATTGATAGCGGTAAAGTATTGGGGAAACATCCGGGTTACTATTATTATACAATAGGACAGAGATCAGGTTTACGATTAGGCGGCGGTCCTTGGTTTGTAGTAAAAAAAGAAGTCAAGAGTAATATTATTTACGTTTCAAAAGAATATAAAATTGAACTAAAGCAGGATCAATTTAATGTTGGGAAGTTGAATTGGATAACTGATATAAAACCGGATAAAAAAGATTTAAAAGTTAAGATAAGACACGGTGCACATTTTTATGATTGTAAGATTGTGTGGGCTGATGAAGCAACCTTACTAGTTAAACTTGCTAAGTCCGATAAAGGAATTGCTCCAGGACAATTTGCAGTTTTTTACGATGAAGATATTTGTCTTGGTGGGGGAGTGATTTTACAGGATTCTGATTGATTAGCTAAAATTATCTTTTTGCAAGTGAGTCTTAATTCCAGATTCCTTCGAAAATATTGGTAGTAAGCCATTTTTGTCCGTCGATATCCCAAGTAATTTCTCACAATTGCTGCACATATAGGCGTAGCGAATTCCAATAATAGATTCTATCTCGCAAATCCAGATATCTTTAATATTTTGCCCGCATTGGGGGCAGATGGTTTTAAACGATTCCTTATGTAGCAATTTTGTCATCATCAACTTTCCATAGATACTATTAAGACTCCTCAGAAACCAAAAATGTTACCTTAAAAATATTTTTTACGAAAATTTAACATGCGCTGCCTTTATACTAACTACCCATTTTTATTAAACAAACAGCAATGATGGAAGGAAGAATAAGTTTGAGGATGGATGCTGTTTATTTAAAAATTCAACAGATATTTAATTAAAAGTATAAGATTTTTCAACCCAAAATTCAGTTTCTAATCCATTTTTTATCCCTGGCTCCCATAGGGACTTGTAAACTGCTGAAATTATTTCTTTCAAACAATCCTCACAATCAATTGAATTGAATAAAATTACGTAATCTGCAACCTTGCCAGACCTATCTATTTTTAATTTTAATTTCAATGAACCGCTGTAATTCCTGTTTCTTTTGTCAGGAAGGACTTCAAGAAGCTGTCTTGGTGGTCCAGGTTTACCAGCCCAGTTTAATTTATTTACTTCCATAACTTCATTACTTCCTGAAATTTCTTTCTCTTCAATGTTTGCGAAAATTATATTATCCAGTATAACCGGTTCATCGATTTCTTCATCCATAAATATTTCAGGAGTCATCGGTTTTTCTGAAATATTCTTATCAGACTGTATTGTAATAGGGATGTCATCAATGATAAATAGTGGTTCACTAAACTTGATACTTTTGTTGTGAGTTATTTTAGGTGAAAAAAGAAATGCACAAATAATCAATAGCTCACTGAGGATAAAACTAATCTTTATATTTCTTGAATAATGCTTATGTTCTTTAAACCTGCTGATCATTTCCATCTCAATAACGTTTGTGAATTAACCACACTGCCAACTGCGAGATCTTCTATTTCAATATTTATTTTGTATTTCCCTTTTTCATATTTACTCATATCTAACTGCAGGTAGACCGGAGTATCTTTTTCATAAGATTGATATTCTGTTGTTAGTGTGAGAGTATTATCATCTTCTCCCAATCCTATAACTCCAAGTAATGAATTAAAAAAGTTTTCTAATCCTGAGTTTTCGTCTATTTTACTGATTGTAATCCGCTGTTCAAAATTTGAAATACCTGAATCATCTAAAGACAGATTATAGACTTCGAAATAAATGTAAATCTGATTAATTGTTGAAAAAGTATTTAATGGATTTGGTAAGAGATTTAGATTTCCTCTTTTGATGGCGAGGTTATTGCTTTCATTAACATCAGATGCTAATATGATATCGCTTATATCCAGCTTGGTACTATTAAATTTTTTAATCTTTAAATTTGTTCTATTGGCAAAAACACCGTTATCAGCATCTCTGATTATTTCAAATGCCAGTACACCACTATCAGGTGGCAAATCCACAAACACAGAGTTAATCCTATATTCTTCGAACAAACCTATTTTCAAATCTCTTTTATAGTCTAAATCATTCATGTGTTTTTTCTTC
>JAPHUI010000030.1 GCA_026193755.1 Ignavibacteriaceae bacterium
CAACCGAGTGATCTCTTTCAAAAATCTTTACCGGAGCTTCCCATGTCTGACCACCGTCCATAGAATAAGTATAAAATACATCGCCATCGTTTTCATAAGAGGCTGGGGGTCCAGGTGTGGTCTGTCCAATATAAGCCAAACCTATTTTTCCAGCAGGTGAAACTGCAAAAGTATAAGTCTCTGCCTGGTTCCCATCATGAGGCACATAACCGTCAAATGTTGCTGAAGCTACATCTAAATAATTAGTAAAGAAACTATCACCAGGTGTTTGCTGAGAAGATCCTAAAACTACATTATCATCTGCATTTATAGCAGCTCTCGGCCAGAGAGGAGGATTGGTATCTTCATATAAAATGTTTCCTGGATCATAAGTAGTAAAATTATATTCAAATGGGCTAGCGTCAATAAAAATTTTGCTTCTTGTGTCTGTATTTTCAGAATTATTATGGTTAACTACGACAGCTTCTCCAGTAGATAAACCATAAATTGCAGTGTATCCTGAACGGCCAACACCGGCATTATTGACCGGAACTCCGCCTAACTCAATCCAGCTTGCACCTTTATCTGTGCTTATGATATAGAGACAGGTTCTGTCTGCCCAGGTACCATCAGCAACCTGAGAATTCATAAAAATTGTATGAACATAATCAGGATTGTTCAAGTCAACAAAAATTTCGTGAGCCGATGCATTGGTTTGCATGTCGTACCCTGACATGACATCCGTACATGTAGTCCATGTCCAGGTAAAACTTTTCGAATAAACAATACCTGATTGCGGAATTTGATAATCTGGTGTCGGAGTTTCAATTACTTTCTGAACCTCATCACCAGTAATGTAAACATTGGGAAGAGTTTTATGAGAATAGGTTTGGGCTTGAATTGTCATAAACCCAACCAAGAGAACAGATATGAGTAAAGCAGTAAATTTATACATGCTACTCTCCTTTTTGTTAGTGGATAAATTGATAATTAAGAAATAGTTTTTTATCAAAGTCTAAAAAACCTGTTTTTGATAAAAATTAGTGATTTTGTAATGCAAAATTTAAATTACGAAACCAAAATAATACTAGTCATTTACTATGTCAAGTATTGTAATATTAAATATTTCCGTTATTGAAATACACTTTTTTACAAAAAATGTCAAGAGATTGAATTTTCCGTTAAAATTAAATACTAACCGAATATATAGCTTTTATTCCTTCTATCGCTAAAATTGATTTTTTAATGTGTTCGTCTATTGCACTATCGAGATTTACCACTGTCAAAGCTTCATCACCTTCCGTCAACCTACCCAGAGATAAGCTTGCAATATTAATATTTGAAAGTGAAAGTTCCCTGCTGACTGATGCAAGCATACCGGGTTTATCAATATTAAGGTATATTATAATATTTCCCTCGGGTTTAAACTCAACCGGAAAATTATTTATTTTAATTATACGAATTTCATTATCCCCAAACACTGTTCCCGAAAATTTCCATTTTTCAGAATCAGTTTCTATTGAAGCTTCAATAAGATTTTGATAATCCCTGTGTTGAGTTGATAGTCCTTCTTCAAGAGTAATTCCCCTTTCTTCAGATAATATGTTTGCGTTAACAAGATTTACGGGTTGATCAATCTCTTCTAATAAAAATCCTTTAAGTAATGCAGCGGATAATAATTTTAATGAGCCACTCAACAATTCCCCATTTAAATTTATTCCGATCTTTTTCAGATTGTCTTTTCTCAGTTGAGAAAGAATTCTCCCCAAGATTTCCGAAAGTCTTATGAAACTTTTTAGATTTTCCTTGATTGTTTCTTTTAAAACTGCTGAGTTAACAATTCCAGCAGGAGTATGATTGTTAAAATAATTTATCAATTGCTCTGCAATTTGTACAGCAACCTTTTGCTGTGCTTCTCCGGTTGAAGCCCCGAGGTGCGGAGTGCATATAACGGCCGGGTGCTGAATTAATCCTTGTTTAAAATCCGGAGGTTCTTTTTCAAATACATCCAAAGCTGCTGCTGAAACTGTTCCATCCTTTAATGCTTTAAGCAAGTCTCCTTCATTTATTATTCCTCCCCTTGCACAATTAATTATCGCTACACCCTTTTTACATTTAGAAAACTCCTGCTGTGAAATTAAATTAACTGTACGATTATTTAATGGTGTGTGCACAGATATAATATCAGAACTTTTCCAAATTTCATCCTTGGAAACAAGAAATACATTTATTTCGGCTGCAACTTCTTTAGATACAAGAGGATCGAATGCAATTACTCTCATTCCAAAAGCATTAGCCCTAATCGCTACTTCTCTCCCTATTTGACCAAGACCAATAAGACCAAGAGTTTTTCTGTAGAGTTCTGTTCCCTGAAATTTTTCACGATCCCATTTTTTTAAGTGAAGAGAAATGTTTGCCTGGGGAATTTTTCTTGACATTGCAAGCATTAGGGCAAAAGTATGTTCAGCAGCAGAAATTGTGTTTCCACCGGGAGTATTTATAACCAGGATTCCTTTACGTGTAGCAAAAGTAATATCAATATTATCAACACCTGCACCAGCCCTGCCGATAATTTCGATGTTTTCCATTTTATCAATCAGATCAGCATTTACCTGCGTCTTACTTCTCACAATAAGTGCGTTATAATCAGGAATAATATCTAATAGTTCTTCGTGGGAGAGGTTTGATTTAAAGTCTACTTCAAATCCAGCAGATTTCAGGATTTCTGCACATTTTTCATCAACGGAATCACTTATTAGGATTTTTTTCATTCAGTACTAAATGAATTTGTAGAATCAGCCGATGCTTAGATAACAGAATTTAGCTTATCGACTATATTTTTTTTAGGAACGGCTCCTATTATGGTTTCTTTTAGTTTTCCATCTTTAAAAAGGAGCAATGTAGGAATGCTGCGTACACCAAATTTAATAGAAGTTTGTTGATTTGAGTCAACATCCAGCTTACCGATTTTTACTTTGCCATCATATTCGGTTGAAAGCTCTTCTACTATAGGTGCAATTAACTTGCAGGGACCGCACCATACAGCCCAGAAATCAATAAGTACTGGTTTATCAGAGTTAATCACTTCAGTTTCAAAATTATCATCAGTAATTTCAACAAGGTTCATTTCAAATTCCCTTTAAATATTAAAATTGAATTTTTTTATTTTACTTTACCAATAAAGCTAACAATATCTTCACCACCATCTGCGTGAATTATTCCTCCACTTATCCATTCACCTCCATCCCTGCACAACAGAGAAATTATTTTAGCAACATCTTCAGGTGTGGTTAATCTTCCTCTCGGATTTTTTATCTCTGCAACATTTATCATATCCTCGTTACCAGGAATTTTCCTGAGAGCAGGTGTATCAGTCACTCCAGCCATAATTGAAGTAACCCCGATTTCCATACTACCAAGTTCAATTGATAATTGCCTTATATGTGATTCGAGAGCCGCTTTTGCAGCAGAGACAGCACCATAGTAAGGAATTGCAGTATGACCACCAGAGCTTGTCATTGCAAAAATTCTTCCTTTTTTTGCGAGGAGATTCGCAGCATAAATTTCCTGCACCCAATAAACCAACGAATGAGCCATAACATCTAATGTCATTTCCATTTGAGCATGTGTAATTGCTTGTTCATTATTTTTGGGCACAAACATTTTAAGAGTTCCAAATGCTAACGAATGCATTAAAACTTTGATTATCGGTTCGCCGTTGAGTTTTGCTTTTAACTCAGCTATAATCTCACGTCGTTTGAACTGATC
>JAPHUI010000289.1 GCA_026193755.1 Ignavibacteriaceae bacterium
GGCATTGGTTCGCCAATTCCGGCAGCGTGATTGTAAATAAGATATTTCTGAAAATCTTTTACCTGCTCATCGTTCAGTACAACTTCAGAAAATTCACCGATGCCAGTATTGACTCCGTAAATAATTTCTCGCGCCTGGATTTTTTCCTCAAGCATTGCACGGCAGGTTTTTATTCTTTCGAGTGAGTCTTTGCTAAGTTCTATTTGTTCTTTATTTCTTGCTATTCGTACTAATTTTTCAACGGTTAATCCTGATCCATCCAAAACGATAGACATTTATTCCTCCAGTATAAAAAAATGATGAATTGTGAGTGCAAAATTAAATAATATAAAAGCCTCACCCAACTTGTTATAAAGTAAACTACTTGTGATTTATTGAACTAATTCTTCTTGCAACTTTAATCATTTCTTGAGATTTTACATTTGAAGTAAATAAACATTACTCAAATGAAGGTTACAACTCGATATTGCACCTTGCTTGTTTTCGTTATTTTATTCTTGTCTCTCCAGACATTTCCTCAAACTCATATCCCGGAAAAAATTCAATTCAAACATCTTGGTAGAAAAGATGGTTTATCGGAGGATATTGTCCGAGCACTGATCCAGGATAGTAAAGAATTTATGTGGATTGGTACATATGATGGACTGAATAGATACGATGGACAGAAGTTTAAAGTCTTTAAACATTCGCCCACCGACCCAAATAGCCTGGGTGCAAATTATGTGGAGGTATTATTTGAAGATAGGTCAGGAACTTTGTGGGTTGGAACCGGGGGAGGCGGATTAAACAGGTACAATCCTGAATAAGAGAATTTTACCAGATATATAAATCCTAATGATTCTTCAAAAAATGCAAATTTTATATTGTCAATTTATGAAGATAAGTCAGGTGTTTTGTGGATTGGAACTAATCACGGGGGACTAAATAAATTTGATCGTGAAACTGGACAATTTACTTGTTATAAAAACATACCGGGTGACTCAACAAGTTTAAGTTATAATAAAGTGTGGTCAATATATGAAGATTCTAAAGGCAATCTATGGGTTGGAACTAGTCACGGAGGGTTGAATAAATTTGACAGGATAAATCAAAAGTTTACTCGTTATCTCCATAATCCGCGTGATCCTGAAAGTCTAAGTAACAATTGGATAACTGGAATTTGCGAAGATAAATCTGGAAATATTTGGCTATCAACATTTGGAGGCGGACTCAATAAATTAAATTATAAAGACGATAATCATCAACCTGTTTTTGCACGATTTAAACACAATCCAAATAATCCCGCCAGCTTAAGTGGTAATGATGTTGCTTTTATGTATAAAGATGAAAACGATATTATATGGCTAGCTGCAGACGGTTTAAACAGAACAATTTCAAGTGTTGATGATAATTCTTCTCCATCGTTTATTTCCTATAAGCACGATACTAACGATCCAACCAGTTTGATTAGTAACATCATACAAGAAATATATCAGGACAATTCAGGATTGCTATGGATTGGGGGAATTGAATTAAATATATATAATACTAAACAGAAACAGTTCAGACATTACAAGCACGAACCAGACTACCCCTCCTCACTCAGCAGTAATGACGTTGCGGCAGTTTATGAAGATAAAGATGGAGTAATTTGGATTGGTACGTGGGATGGTGGTTTAAATAAATGGGATAGAGCTAAAAACAAATTCACTCATTACAAACACATTCCAAACGATCCAACTAGCCTGAGTACCAATAGTGTAACAGGAATTTATGAAGACAGATATGGTATTTTATGGTTAGGAACAAGTAACAGTGGATTAATCAAGTATGATAGAAAAACAGAAAGGTTTTATAAGTATAGAAACGATCCGTTAGATCCAAGGAGTATCAGCGGAAATGCCATGGAGAACATTACGGAAGATAAATCCGGAACACTGTGGGTTGGCACACTTGATAACGGATTAAACAAATTTGACAGGAAAAGCGAAAGTTTCACTCACTATAATTATAATCCCGATAACTTAAAACTTTTAAGTTCAAATCTTAACTCTTCAATTTATTTAGTAGATAGATCCGGAATTCTTTGGATTAATACAAAAGCTGGCGGTTTAATTGCATATGATTCTCAGAAGGATGAATTTGTTCATTATAAGTATAATCCAAATAATCCAAACAGTCTGAGCAATAATAATGTTACAACTGTTTATGAGGATAAATCAGGAATTTTCTGGATAGGAACAGCGGATGGCGGATTAAATAAATTAAATAAGGAAAACGGACAATTCAAACATTTCAAAATAAAAGATGGTTTACCTAGTAATCATATAAGAGGGATATTAGAAGACGATAGTGGGAATCTTTGGATAGGCACCAACAACGGACTATCGAAATTTAATCCTCTTAAAGAAACTTTCAGAAACTACGACATAGAAGATGGTCTTCCAAGTCTAGGATTGATAGCAGGTTGTAAGAGTAAAACGGGTGAGTTTATTTTTCACGGCGTAAATGGGTTTATAATTTTTCACCCTGACAGTATAAAAGATAATGCGCACATTCCTCCCGTTTATATTACAGGATTTCACTTGTTTAATAAACCAGTCCCAATCGGATATGATTCATTAAGCAAGCGGATTATTCTGAGTAAATCAATAACTGAAAGTAAAGAGATCGAATTGAATTACAGTGAAAATGTTTTTTCTTTTGAGTTTGCTGCTCTGGATTATCACGCACCATTGAAGAATAGATATGCTTACATAATGGAAGGATTTGATAAGGACTGGACATACACGGATGCAATCAGGAACTTAGCAACATATACTAACTTAGATCCCGGGGAATATATTTTCAGAGTTAAAGGCTCAAACAACGATGGATATTGGAATGAAGCAGGCACGTCATTAAAAATCATTATACTTCCCCCTTGGTGGCAAACTAATCTTGCTTACACAATTTATTTTATTTTGATCGGCAGCATAATCTATTTCACCTGGAAAGCACAACTTAAAAGGGTAAAAAATAAACACGAATATGAAATGAGCAGATTCGAAGCACAGAAGCTCCACGAAGTGGATGAGATTAAATCAAGATTCTTCACAAACATCTCACACGAATTCAGAACACCGCTTACACTTATTCTAGGACCCGTCAAACAAGTAATGGAAAGAATAAAAGACGAAAAGAATAAAGATGAACTTGGCATTGCTCATAAGAATGCGAACAAGCTCCTCGGACTAGTCAACCAGCTGCTCGATATCTCTAAACTTGAATCGGGTAATATGAAGCTTCGGACAAGTCCTATAAATTATATTTCACTTCTAAAAGCATTGACCTTATCATTTGCTTCTTATGCTGAGAGAAAAAGGATAACACTTAAATTTAATTCAACTGAGGATGAATTGATTGTTTACATAGACAAGGATAAAATCGAGAAGATTATTACTAATATCTTGTCAAATGCATTCAAGTTCACTCCAGAAGGCGGAAGGATCGAAGTGACTTTGGGTAAAGACGATAAATATGTGAATACAATTATTAGTGATACGGGAATCGGAATTCCAGGAGTGAAGATGTCAAAAATTTTCGATCGTTTTTACCAGGTAGATGGAAGCTACACAAGAGAACAGGAAGGAACTGGTATTGGTTTGGCATTAACAAAAGAATTAGTTGATCTTCATAGGGGAAAGATTGAAGTTGAGAGTGAAGAAAGCAAAGGAACAACTTTTACAATAAGTATTCCTCTTGGAAAAGAACATCTTAAGCCTGAAGAGATCGGTGAAAAAGAGAAAGAGTATACCGGAGACAAATTAATTCCTGAACCTGAGGATGATATTACGAGGAAAGAGGAACATAAAATTGATATTGAATTGTTTGAGAAAGAAACCCTTCCATTATTGCTAATAGTTGAAGACAACTCCGATGTAAGAAAATACATCAAAGATAATTTGACGAAGGAATTTAGAACGCTCGAGGCAGTAGATGGTGAAGATGGCTGGAATAAGTCTATCGAGCAAATACCTGATCTGATAGTAAGTGATGTAATGATGCCAAAGATGGACGGATTTAAGCTTTGTGAGAAACTCAAAACAGATGAAAGGACAAGTCATATCCCGGTAATTCTTCTAACTGCAAAAGCAGCAAAGGAAGATAAGCTGGCAGGCTATGAAACCGGAGCCGATGAATATTTAATGAAACCTTTTGAACCAGACGAATTAAGAGTAAGAATTAAAAATCTTATTCTGCAAAGAAAGAGACTTCACGAGCATTTCCAGAAGAAAGGAATGTTTGAGTTTGAGCAGACAAATATCACATCCATCGATAAAAAGTTTATACAAAAAGTAATCGGTGTAATTAAGGATAACATTTCAAACGAGGGTTTCAATGTTGAGATGCTCACGGAGAAAATGGTAGTAAGCAGATCACTTCTTAATAAAAAAGTTGTTTCGTTAACCGGAGAACCACCGAAAGATTTGATAAAGAGGATAAGGCTTACAAAAGCCGTTGAACTGATTGAAAAGAAATTCGGAAATCTCTCCGAGATAGCATTGGAAGTCGGTTTTGATAACCCGGCTTACTTTTCAGAATGCTTCAAGAAACAATTTGGTGTCCCACCTTCGCAATATCAGCGTAAGACATAACTAACATTACGAACGTGCCAGCAGGCAGGAACAAGTATGTAATTTCTACCTAAAAAATACAAACAGTTGATAATTGTGAAATTCTTTTCGATACGAATTACAAAAAAGTGTAAGTTTTTTACAAGTTTCTGGTAGATATCCCCTCCTTTAAAACTTATCATATAGCTGCAAAATATTTTTTATTTATTGTTTTGAAAACCGAAAGCAGGATTTCAATATATAGTCTTTACAAAGGTGTTTATGAAACTGAATTAGAACCATCTGAGTTTTCGGTGGGTCAGAATTACCCCAATCCATTCAAGGAAAAGACAGTAATAAAATACTGCGTGGCTTATAAAACCAGAGTGCAAATAACGATTTATAATTCTGAAGGTGACGAGATAGAAAAATTAGTTAATGAAGTGAAGAAACCTGGCACTTATGAAGTGGAATTCTACGTAGCACAGGACTCCAGCCCTGTGAAAGTAAGTAGCACTTACTACTATCGCCTTGAAGCCGGTGAATACAAGTGCGAAAAGAAAATGCAACTAATTAAATAAATACTTAAAAAATTTTATAGGAGGTTCAAAATGTTGAGTTCTACGAAATCCCGCACAGCGGGGAAAATGTTAATACAAACCTTGTTTTTCTTTTTACTGGTAACGCAAATTTGTTTTACGCAGTGGGTGCAGGTTGGACTTGATGATTATAGCATTAAGGACATTGCTGTGCAAAACTCAAATATATTTGCTGTTACTTCAGATAGTGGAAAAGTGTATCGCTCTCTTGACAGCGGAGCTAATTGGACAATAATAGTTGACTCTTGTGCAGTTGATGTTGCAATATCCCTAACTGGTAAAATATTTATGACTCAAGATAGCGTTATAAACCTTCCACCTCCTTACAATCGAACATTCCTCTTGTCTTCGTTAGATAAGGGGGACACTTGGATGGTGGTAGATCTGATTGAACAGATAAAAGACTCTCTTTCATATTGGTGGCTTTGCAGGCCAATAAATATTACGGTTAGTCCAACAGGCATTATTTTCTGTTATATTCGGGATAGGGGCCGTGATCCATTTGATTGTTTTGCCAAATCAACTGATGATGGTCTATTGTGGACTTCTCGTGGGGTGAGTTTAGTTGGAGGCAAATTATTTGATTTTAGAAATCAGTTCGTCATTACGGTTGGTGAAATAAGTGGAGTTGGTGCTTATGGAAACGCTGCAACTTTATCATCAGATTATGGAAATACGTGGACTAACCTTGGTTGGGTGGAAACAAGTAATTTTTATGCTTTAGGTTTTTTTTCTAATCACAACATAATTGTAGGAGGAAGGAGTTATAATTATAGCCCTAATTTGGCATTAATTATATCAACTGATATGTGTAGTACTTGGTCACTCATAGATACACTCATTAATAGTCAGGTTGGGCTCTCTTATTCAAACGGCTCCACAGAAGGAATAATAATCGGCACAGAGGGTTTGGGTGTATTTCTTTTCTCCGATGAAGGTGATAGTTTAGGTTCAAGAAATGAGGGCTTGACAAATCTAAATGTTCAAGCACTAACTCTAGATAACAACGGTTATGTATATGCCGGGACAGGAAGTGGTGTTTGGCGAAGACCTTTAAGTGAGATAGTTACATCAGTAGAAGAAGAAACAAATCAACCAACAGATTTTATTCTTTCACAGAACTACCCCAATCCCTTTAACCCTTCAACAAAAATAAAGTACTCAGTTCCACAATCATCAAATGTTGTAATTAAAGTATTTGATGTTCTCGGTAATGAAATAGAAACACTCGTTAAAGAAGAAAAATCAGTAGGTACTTATGAGTTAACGTGGAGTGCTTCATCACTTCCAAGCGGAGTTTATTTCTATCAGTTAAAGTCGGGTCCTTTTGTTGAGACTAAGAAAATGGTGTTGATGAAATAAAAGATGAAAATGACTTTTCCCCTCCTTAGATAAGGAGGGGTCGGCTTTAGCCGGGGGTGGTCTGACAAATTGATTTTACTTTTTCACCACCCCGGTCTATCGACCACCCCTCCTCACAAGTGAGGAGGGGATTTTTGGAAATGTAAAAAATCAAAGGGATTAATCTTTCGAAATTAGCTTTTTAATTTTATCAGAATTTTCTTTGTTCGCTCGAAACTTAAATAAAACCGTATTGTGATTGTATTTAACTGAAGTAACTTCTGCAAGATCGTGAATTTGGGACGCAAGTTTAGTCTGTTCAATGCTAAGTGTAAGTTCTTCTTCAACAAATGTGTCTTTAATAACTCCTTCAATTGAACTGATGAGTGAAGAAATATTGATTCCTTTCTGAGGAGAAATTATTACACTTCCGCGATACTTATTTCGAACATATTCAATAATACTTTTATCTGAAATCGAGTCAACTTTGTTGAACACCAGAATTTCTTTTTTGTGCTCACTGCCAAATTCCTTTAAAGTATCTTCAACAACTCTCAGATGGTCTTCGTAATACGGATGTGAGAGATCAATCGTATGGAGAATAATATCTGAATCTCTTACCTCGTTAAGTGTGCTTTTAAAAGAA
>JAPHUI010000462.1 GCA_026193755.1 Ignavibacteriaceae bacterium
CAGTGTTGCTAAAAGAGATAGGGAATTTGTAAAACAAGGAGAGTTGATAGCCCAAACAGGTAACAGCGGGTTAGCGACCACAGGACCACATCTTCATTTTGAAATTTGGCATAATGGCAAAGCTGTTGATCCGGAAACTATATTAATCAAAGATAAATAAAAAAAAGGAGAGAAGTTTGAAAAACAAAACTGTGGAAGGGGATTCAGAAGAAATAACGATCATTAGTCATGGAGTAAAGTTAGAAGGTAAGATTACCTGTGAAGGAAATGTACGTATAGATGGAACCATTCAGGGAGATGTTATTTCTCATGGAAATGTTACAGTTGGCGAGCAAGGCGAAATCAACGGGCAGGTTATTGGTCAAATTATTGTTATTGGTGGAAAAGTGTCAGGTGAGATAAATGCTAAAGAAAATCTAACACTCGAATCAAAAGCGAACTTAAAAGGAGATGTTTACACAAAAATTTTAGTGGTTGAGGCCGGTGCCTACTTTGATGGAAAGAGTAATATGGGAGAATCTAAAGGAACATCGGGTTCGCATACTCTAACCTCCGGCAAAAATGAAACTGGACCCTGATAAAATAAAAGGTGCAAATAATTTTTATAAGGAAATTGGTCCTTACCTCGGCTTAGGGCTTCAACTGGCTGTTACTGTTACCATTATGGTTTTTATTGGAGTCTGGCTGGACGGAAAATTTAATACCGACCCGGTTTTGACTATAATTTTTTCATTTCTTGGGGTATTTGCAGGCTTATATACCTTTATTAAATCTGTTCTGAAAGCCGGTAATGATAAGAAATGAAAAATCTTTAATTGTTTCAGGTCTCTTAGTTACCTTTATATCGACGGCAATCATTACATTCCTATTTCTTTCTTCCAATCTATCCGGGTTATTATATAAATCTATTTTATTAGGTGCATTTCTTTCGTTTTTGAATTTTGCAGTTGGTTTTTTGTTAATCAAGTTAAGTAATAAAAAATCTGATAAGGTATTTTTAACTATGCTTTGGGGAGGACTTCTTTTTAGGCTATTAATCTCATTATCTCTTGTAATAATAACACTTAAATTTTTGGAAATAAACGCATATGGGTTTATATTTTCTATCTTCTTTTTTTACATTTTTTACTTAATTATTGAGATTTTATATCTGAATTTAAGGAGAAAAAGCCAGTTTGACGGCAAATAGTAATATTGATACTCTAAAAGCAGTTGCGGATACTCTGGAAAGTGCCGGAAAATCTGATAGTGGCTGGATTCTGCATCACGTTTTGGATGGAAAAGAGATTGAACTTCCTTTTCTGGGGTATATTCATATTCCTCAACTTCCTCTGGTTTTTGGGATTGATATAACCCCAACTAAACACGTTGTTTTTATGTGGATTGCCGCAATTTTGGTTTTTATAACTTTTTATGTGGTTGCAAAGCGATATAGAAAATCATTAGTTCCTAAAAGGCTAACAAATTTCTTTGAAGTGTTAGTTGTTTTCGTTCGGGACGAAATTGCAGAACCAACAATAGGAAAACCTTACAGGACTTTTCTACCATTTTTGTTGACGATGTTTTTCTTTATCCTCTTTGGAAATTTTTTAGGTCTTATTCCCTTTTCATCAACCTTTACCAGTAACATTGCAGTCACCGCTGCACTTGCAATTATTTCTTTTTTTATGATTCAGCTTGGAGGAATAAAACAGAATGGATTTTTTGGTTACTTTAAAGGACTAGTGCCTCACGGAATCCCGGTCATGTTGCTTCCGCTTATGGTACTTGTTGAAATTCTTGGTTTGTTCACCAAACCATTTGCATTGTGTATACGTCTTTTTGCGAACATGATCGCAGGGCATACAGTAATTCTCGCATTGTTGGGTTTAATATTTTTTATGGGTACTATTTTTATCGCACCCGTTTCAGTAGCTTTTGCAATTTTTATTTATCTGTTGGAAATATTAGTAGCACTTATTCAAGCTTATATTTTTACAATGCTTACTTCCTTGTTTATAGGAATGGCAGTACATCAGGAACATTAATTATTTCAATAAAATAAAGGAGTATTTAAATGGATTTAGCGTGGTTAGCAGCGGGTATTGGCGCCGGTTTAGTTGTAATCGGTGGCGGACTTGGAATTGGTAAATTAGCAAGCTCAGCAATGGACGCAAGCGGAAGACAGCCGGAAGCCGCTGGTGCAATAAGAACATCTATGATTATTGCGGCTGCACTTATCGAAGGAATATCCTTCTTTGGGTTGGTTATATGTATTCTTCTGGCTCTTAAAGCTTAATTAACTTAATAAAAAGAGATCATAATGCTAGCTGAAATTACTTTAGCAATTATTGCATCGGAAGGTGGCAATGGCGGTCTTCTGGACGTCAATCCAGGTTTGATGATTTGGACAGTTGTAACATTCATTCTTTTACTTTTTATCCTAAAAAAAGTTGCCTGGAAGCCTATACTTTCTGCCTTAGATAAAAGAGAGAACGACATAAAGGAAGCATTGTCGCAAGCAGAGAAAGCCAAAGATGAAGCGAGAAAAATCCTTGAGGAAAATCAGGCTAGTCTGGCAAAGGCAGAAGAAGAATCTAAAAAGATCATTGAACAGAGCCGTAATTATGCAGAGTCTCTGAAAGAGCAAATGATCACAGACAGCAAAGAACAAGCAAAGAAGATTGTGGATGATGCTTCCTCTGAAATTCAAAGAAGGCAGGATGCTGCTTTTGAAGAATTGAAAGGACAAATAGCTGAGATTGCAGTTAATGCTGCTGAGAAGATTATTAGAGAATCTCTTGATGCGCAAAAGAGCAAGCAGGTTGTTGATAGATATTTGAATGAAGTGAATAAAAATTAAGTATGGCTGATTTTAGAGTCTTACATAGGTATGCGGTTTCATTACTGGAGACTGCTGTCGAGAAAAAAAACCTTGATGTTGTAACAACTGATGTTCAGCTTCTCGTTGATACGCTCAGGCAAAACAGGCAATTAGAACTAATGTTGGAGAGCCCGGTTATCAGACCGGAGTTAAAACTCAAAATCATGGAAGAAGTCTTCAGAAAGAAGATTTCAAAAGACTCAATGGATTTTATAGAGTTTGTAATTTCAAAGCAGCGGGAGAACTTACTTCAATTTATAGGAAACAGATTTCTGGAATTACGGGATGAGCATCTTGGTATTGCAGACGTTGTTGTTAAAGCTGCAACAGAATTTACTAATGAACAGAAAAATTTATTGCAGAGCAGACTTGAAAAGATTCTTAATAAGAAAGTCAGACTTAACTTTAAAATTGATTTGGATCTGATTGGCGGATTTATTGCAAAAGTTGGCGATACACTTTATGATGCTTCAATCAAACATCAATTAGAACTGCTTAAGAAACAATTTTTAACGGGTGAATTTTCACTCAACTAAATAAGAAGTTTAAAAGGAAATAAATTATGGCTGAAGTCAGACCTGATGAAATATCGGCAATATTAAGGAAACAGCTTTCCGGGTTTGAGAGCGAAGTGGATATCTACGATGTTGGTACCGTCCTTCAGATAGGTGATGGTATTGCACGGGTTTATGGATTGAGTAAAGTTATGGCAACCGAACTCGTTGAGTTTCCTAATGATGTTATCGGTATGGTGCTTAACCTTGATGAAGATAGCGTCGGCTGTGTTCTTTTTGGTGAAAGTTCACTTGTTAAAGAAGGTGATACTGTAAAGAGAACAAAAAGAGTTGCTTCAATTCCTGTTGGTGAAGAATTGCTGGGACGCGTTGTTAATCCTTTGGGTAATCCAATTGATGGAAAGGGTGCTATTAATACTGATAAGTTTTTGCCCATCGAAAGGAAAGCCCTTGGTGTGATTCAAAGACAACCAGTTAAAGAACCTGTGCAGACAGGTATTGCAGCTATCGATGCAATGATTCCAATAGGAAGAGGACAAAGAGAACTTATAATTGGTGACAGGCAAACAGGTAAAACTGCAGTTGCAATCGATGCAATCATTAACCAGAAATATACCCATACCGAAGAAGCTAAATCACTTGGGATAAAACCGGTTTATTGTATTTATGTTGCGATTGGTCAGAAAAGTTCAACAGTAGCGCAGGTTGTTGCAAAGCTGCATGAGCATGGTGCTATGGATTATACAACGGTTGTTACCGCTTCAGCCTGGGAACCAGCTCCGCTTCAATATATCGCTCCTTATTCCGGGGCTACTTTAGGTGAATATTTCCGTGATAATGGAAG
>JAPHUI010000032.1 GCA_026193755.1 Ignavibacteriaceae bacterium
ATACACAATTGAGAGTATCTATCAGTCACGCAGAAAATTATGTTACAGCTGTTGCAATAATTTTCAAAAACAGCACTTCTTAATATCTAGCAGCGTTTCACTCTTTCTGCATACCCTTTAATTTAATTGATATTAAAGACTGTTATTATTAGCTTTTCAGCCAGAATTATAATTAATTAATGATAATTATGTTTCCGAAATTTTATAAAGTATTTAATTACTCAACAATAGTAATAGTATTAGTTTTTTTAATACTCATTCTTACTATTCCGGTTTCTCGTGAAACTACTATCATTTTGCTTGTAATTACTTTAATAATCTTCATCGCCAGAATTGTATTGAGAATATATCTTAAATCATATTTAAAAAAGAATAGCAAAGGAGAATAAGTCTTCGAACCCTCGAAACGAACCAACGGCAAACTAAACGCAAAAGTGCTTATTTTAAACCAAAGCTACGAGCCACTTACGATCTGTAATATTAAGAAAGCAGTTATTCTTATGTATCTTGGAAAAGCCGAGCTGGTTTTAAAAGATGATGGAAAAGCTATCCGGTCTATTTATTCGAATTATCCCTGGCCTAGCGTTATTAGGTTGAGCCGGTTTGTTCGTGTTCCTTATAAAAAAGTAGTTCTTACCAGGAAGAATATCCTCAGGAGGGATGGGTACAAATGTGCATATTGTGGGAGAGGTGATCTTACTTTAACTATTGACCATATCATACCAAAAGCAAGAGGAGGAGATGATTCCTGGGAAAATCTGGTCAGTGCTTGTACAGTATGCAATAATAGAAAGGGAGATAGAACACCTTACGAAGCTGGACTATCTCTTCTTGTTAGACCAATCAAACCAAGCCATATTATGTTTATTAAAAATGTAGTAGGTCGAATTGATGAGAAATGGAAGCCTTACTTGTATCTTTCTTAAGGTTAATTTCTCATACACAAAATAACTTCTAATATTCTTATTTTTAAGAAACAATATTTATTTTATCCCTAACTGATGAAGAAAAAAAGAATTCTAAGCGGAATGCGCCCAACTGGCAAACTTCATATTGGCCACTATGTTGGAGCGCTCGAAAACTGGATACGTCTACAGGATGAATATGAAAGTTTTCATCTTATCGCTGATTATCACGTTCTAACAACTGATTTGAACACAGATAGTATTTATAATGATACTATGGATATGCTTATTGATTGGCTTGCGGCTGGTTTAGATCCGGTGAAAAGTCCAATTTTCAGGCAATCAAAGATTAAAGAGCATACTGAGTTAAATTTAATATTCAGCATGTTGATTACAGTAAACAGGCTTGAACGAAATCCGACTGTTAAAGAACAAGCACGTGCACTTCATATAGAACAAGTAATTTATGGCCATTTAGGTTATCCGGTGCTGCAGGCTGCTGACATACTTTTATACAAAGGCGACGCTGTTCCTGTTGGTGAAGATCAGGTTCCGCATGTTGAAATAACAAGAGAGATCGCTAGAAAATTTAATAATCAGTATGGTAAAGTATTTCCCGAACCTGAACCGCTTCTAACAAAATTTCCCAGGTTGCCAGGTTTAGACGGAAGTGCAAAGATGAGTAAGTCTCTTGGTAATACAATACTTTTGTCAGACGAGCCGGAAACTATTAAAGCAAAACTTAAAAAAGCTGTAACCGATCCACAAAAAATAAGACGTAACGATCCTGGTCGACCGGAAATTTGTTTGATTTTTGCATATCATAAAAGATTTAATCCAACTGAGGTACTTGAAATTGAAGCTAATTGCCGATCGGGAGTGCTAGGTTGTGTTGACTGTAAATTGAATTGTTCCGAAAAACTATCTGCTTTTCTTGCTCCGATAATTGAGAAAAGAAAATACTATGAAAATAATATGAATGAAGTTCTGGATATTCTTGCAGATGGTGAATTAAGAGGGAAAAAAGTAGCCCAGGAAACTATGAAGGAAGTTCACGAAAAAATGAAGTTCGGGTGAGATGTACAAAGTCAAGCTAAATCAATTTGAGGGCCCGCTCGATCTTCTTTTGTTTTTTATTAAAAGAGACGAGCTGAACATTTACGATATTCCTATAGCTAAATTAACCAAAGAGTTTCTTGAGTATGTTAACCTTATAAAAATTCTTGATCTGGAAGTTGCAGGAGATTTTATTTTAATGGCGTCTACTTTAATGCATATAAAAGTAAGGATGCTTCTACCCAGGGAAATAGATGAGAAAGGTGATGAGATAGATCCACGAGCTGAATTAGTTAGAGCCTTGCTTGAGTATAAACGATACAAAGAAATGTCGGAAGAATTATCTTATTTTGAATCTAGTCAGAGGAGAAAAAGATTTCGCGGAAATTTTTCTGAAGACCTGAAGGAAATACCACACGAATATAATATCCTGTTGAAAAATGTTTCAATTTACGACCTTGCAAAAGCATTCAGATTTGCAATCGAACAAATTAAAAACGAACCTGTACACCAGGTACAAAAACTAAATGTATCAATTGAAGAGCAAATGGAATTCATAGAAAATAAATTAGAAGAATACCCGGAACTGCACTTTCTACAACTGATTGAAAACTTAAAAGAAAAAATTCGGATTATTGTAACCTTTGTAGCATTACTTGAAATGATTAAAGTCGGAAGGCTTATTATTAAATCAACAAAATTATTTAACGATTTCATTATACTGAAAAAAGAAAATGGATAATTCTTACATCTCTGTAATTGAGGCATTAATTTTTGCTTCCGATGATTCTTTATCAGCTGAGGAAATTATAAGAGCGATTAAAGAAATTGATGGTGAAGATGTTCAAATAAATAAACAAGAAATCGAGGATACAGTAGACTTATTAAATAATAAATACAAGGAAAATGAAAATTCATTTCGGATAATTCGGATTGCGAACGGTTATCTTTACGCTACGCTAGAGGAATATGCAAAGTTCGTCGGTTATTTATCTTCCGAAAGAGCAAAACGAAGGCTTAGCCAGGCCGCACTAGAATCATTATCTATCATCGCATACAAACAGCCAATTACAAAACCAGAACTTGAATCTATTCGCGGTGTTAACTCCGATTATATTTTATCTACATTACTAGACAAGAATCTTATTACAATAAAGGGAAGGGCAGAATCAGTTGGCAGACCATTGCTTTATGGAACCACTGATGAATTTTTAAAATATTTTGGACTGAATAACCTCAACGATTTGCCAAAGCCAAGAGAATTAGAAGAAATTATGCAAGACGAAGACTTTCTTGAACAGAAAAGAAAAATTATGATGACTGACCTTGAAGAAAAACTTGAGGAATCTACAAAAGAATCGACTGATGACGAAAATTCGGATCAATAAATTTTTAGCAGAGAGCGGAATTAGTTCCAGGCGAAAGTCAGAGGAATATATTTTGGAAAGTAGGGTAGCCGTTAATGATAATGTTATCACAGACCTGAGTTTCAAAGTAGATTCTGAAAAAGATATTATCACCCTCGACGGCGAAAGAGTAAAACCAAAAAGGCATATTTATATTTTGTTAAATAAACCAAAAGGATATATCACCTCAGTAACTGACGACCGCGATCGTAGAACTGTTCTGGATTTAGTGCAAACACAGGAAAGGATTTATCCGGTTGGTAGACTTGACTATGATACGATGGGACTTCTTTTTCTAACAAATGACGGTAATTTTTCACAGCTTCTTACACATCCGGGCAATAAAGTCCCTCGCGAATATGAAGTAAAATTAGATAAGCCAATCGAGGAGAAAGACAAGTTAAAACTTTTAAATGGAATTATGCTTGATGGAAAACCTGGAAAGTTTATAAAAATATCTTTTCCTAAACCAAGTGATAAAAAAATTATTACTGTAATCTGCGAAGAAGGAAGAAACAGATTTGTAAAGAGAATGTTTGGAAGATTAAGGTACACTGTTTTGGATTTAATTCGCACTGGTTTTGCGGGAATAAGACTAGATCTTCGGCCTGGTAAATTCCGTAATTTAACACCGCAGGAAGTTCAAGGTATCAGAACAAGATACTCTCACTGATTTATAATGGAGGTATAGTGGAAAATAATCAAACCGATATAAATGTTCTTATAAAAAGAAGATATGAAGAACTTGAGGAACTGAAGAAAAAAGGAATTGAGACATTCGCTTATTCATTCGAAACGGATTCTTATTCGGTTGATATAAAAAATGATTTTGAATCTTACGAGAACAAAAATGTAAAACTTGCAGGAAGAATAATGGCTCTCAGACGCATGGGTAAAGCGTCGTTTGCTCACATTATGGATCAGAAGGGAAGAATTCAAATTTATTTGAAGAAAGATGATATCGGTGAAAACTACGAAGCTTTTCGTTTGATGGACATCGGAGATATAATAGGTGTGGAAGGTTTTGTGTTTAAAACTAAAACTGGGGAAATTTCTGTACACGTAAAAAAATTAAAGCTCTTGTCAAAATCTCTCAGACCTTTGCCAATTGCAAAAGAAGCAGAGGATGAAAAAGGCAATAAAATTGTTTATGATCAGTTTGCAGACAAGGAATTAAGATATCGTCAGCGTTATCTTGATTTAGTGGTTAATCCACATGTTAAAGATGTTTTCATAAAACGATCGAAAATCATTTCTTCTGCAAGAAAGTTTCTGGATGACAAAGGATATCTTGAAGTAGAAACACCAGTTCTACAACCACTTTATGGCGGAGCTGCTGCCAGACCATTCGTAACTCATCACAACGCTCTTGATATTGATTTGTTTCTAAGAATTGCTGACGAACTTTATCTGAAAAGATTAATTGTTGGTGGTTTTGATGGCGTATATGAAATATCAAAAGATTTTAGGAATGAAGGGATGGATAGAACTCATAATCCTGAATTTACAATGCTTGAACTTTATGTCGCCTATAAGGATTATGAATGGATGATGAATTTAGTTGAAGAGCTTTTCGAATCAGTCTGTCAATCAGTTTTTGGAAATCTTAAATTTACTTTTGAAGGACAACAAATAAATTTCAACAGACCCTGGAAAAGAATAAGCTATGTTAATGCTATTAAGGATAAAACAGGAGTAAATGTTATCTCAGCCTCCGAAAACGATTTGAAGTCTTTGGCGAAAAATATTGGCGTCGAAGTATCAGGTCTGCATAGTGAAGCGAAACTAATCGATGAGATATTCAGCCAGGTTATTGAACCGGAATTAATTCAACCGACCTTTGTTGTGGATTATCCGTTAATTCTTTCACCACTTGCCAAAAAGCATCGAAGCAAAGATGGATTAGTTGAAAGATTTGAGGGTTATATTGCCGGAAGAGAAATTTGTAACGCATTTTCAGAATTGAATGATCCTCTTGATCAAAGAAAAAGATTTGAAGATCAGGTTAAAATGAAAGAAGCAGGAGATGAAGAAGCCCATCAGGTAGATGAAGATTTCATCCGCTCGATTGAATATGGTATGCCTCCTATGGCTGGGCTTGGGATTGGCATCGATCGACTGGTGATGCTTTTGACAAATCAATCATCTATCAGGGATGTGATATTTTTTCCACAGATGAAACCACAGGTTTAGTTTTTTTAACATTATTTATGCCGTGATAAAATGATTTGTATCATTTCTGAATTATTTAATTTATTTTTTGAATGAATTTTATAAATGGAGAGTAAATGAAAAAGTTATTCCAGATACCTGTACTGGTAATTATTCTTACAGTAGGCATAGTACTCGGCATTGAATTAGAAAAAATATTTTCTGATGATAGTTTGCGGGATGGTGTTCGTAAATTAAATGATGTTCTGTCATATACGGAAAAATATTATATAGAAGAAATTGATACTCCAAAGCTTGTTGATGATGCAATTAAAGGCATAATGGATAACCTTGATCCGCATTCTTTTTACATTTCTGCTAAAGATTTCAACTCGATCGAGGAATCCTTCAGAGGTGATTTTGAGGGAATTGGAATTGAATTCCAGATTGTTAACGATACTTTAACTGTGGTTTCTCCGATAACCGGAGGTCCGAGTGAATCACTTGGAATTTTACCAGGCGATAGAATAGTTAAAATAAACGGTGAAAATTGTGTTGGAATTACAAATGAACAGGTAAGAGAGAAACTAAGAGGTAAAGCAGGTTCCAAAGTAAATGTTTCAATAAGCAGAATTGGTGTGAAAGATTTAATTGATTATGAAATTACACGTGATAAAATTCCGCTTTACTCAGTTGATGTTCATCTGATAATGAAAGATGGTATAGGTTATGTTAGCGTTTCGCGTTTTTCCGAAACTACCTATGATGAGCTATCACATGCATTAAATGATTTGAACAAAAAAGGAATGAAAGAACTTATACTTGATTTACGTGGTAACCCAGGAGGATTACTCGATCAAGCTGTTGATATGGCAGACATCTTCATCGATGACGAAAAGAAAATTGTATTTACTA
>JAPHUI010000113.1 GCA_026193755.1 Ignavibacteriaceae bacterium
AATAAGAATCTCAATATGAGTGAAAAAAACAAGTTTGGACTTTATGGCGATAGCTTCGCTCCTATGTTTGTAATAGTTGCAGCGTCTCTGTGGGCGGTTGATGGTATTGTGCTGAGACCTGTGCTTTTCAATCTCCCTGTTCCCCTCGTTGTTTTTGTTGAAAGTCTGATAGCTGCTGTTTTAATCACTCCCTTTATGATAAAAAAGTTTAATTCACTTAAAGAACTTAAAATCAAAGATTGGCTATCATTTTTTGCTGTTGCTCTGCTTGGAGGAGCAATTGGAACGATGGCAATTACTAGGGCGCTCTTTTACGTAAACTACGTCAATCTCTCAATTGTAATCTTAATTCAAAAACTGCAACCAGTATTTGCACTCACTCTTGCTGTAATTTTTCTTAGTGAAAAACTTCCTCTAAAATTTTTTACTTATGCCGGCACTTCAATAATAGGGGCTTACATTATGACGTTTGGACTGAACTTGCCTTCTATAAACGAAAGCGATAAAACTCTTCTTGCGGCGGCATTTGCGCTTCTTGCAGCATTCAGTTTCGGATCTTCCACTGTGCTTAGCAAAAGAGCTTTGCGTAATGTAAGTTTTGAAATGGGAACATATTTAAGATTTTCTCTATCCACAATTGTACTGTTGATAATTTCCTCTGCAACCCAAAGTATATCAAGCATTACTAATATTACCACCAACCAGTTACTAATTTTTTTCTTAATTGCTTTTACAACGGGGGGAACAGCTATCTTTTTATATTATTATGGATTGAAACGAATAACTGCATCAGTCGCAGCAATCTGCGAACTTGCTTTTCCATTAGTTGCTGTAATCCTTGAATATATTGTCCACGGAAACATTCTCAGTCCTGTTCAATGGGTGGGTGCTTTAATACTTCTTTTTAGTATTTTTAAGGTAAGTGGAATCAGAGCAGCAACACCGGGAAAAATTCATCAAGTCAAAACAGCAAATTAAATCTTTGAATATGAATAACTACTTGTTTTGAAATTGATTTCCTTTCCCTGTTTCACAGTACTGTTTTAAACTGTTCATATAGTAACCCCATTGATAATTGCAGGAAGCAAAAAAGTCTGTTTCTTCTCTCCAATTACCATGAGTAAATTTTAACACAGCCCAATCATCTTTTTCTTCTATTTCAAAAACAATTCTAGTCCCTATCCATTCTTTATCTCCTAGTACACATTCCCATTCGACTCTTTTATTAAAGACAAGGTCAGTGATTTTCATTTCATTATGGTATTGATCACCGAAGTCGAATGTGTTGAAGTCGCCAAGTTTGCTTCCAACCTCTGTTTGTTCGGTCCACCAATTTGCAATCCCTCTTTTCGTAGTAATTGCAGAATAGATTATTTCTGCATGGCTATTTATAATCAACAAGTGTTTTATTGCTGCCATTCTCTTCCTTTAATAAATAATTGGGCTTGATTGCTCAGGCCCTTAAATTATCATTATCCTTCAGATTCTTTCTTACTCCATGGCGGAACGACACCGTTCATTCTTGCATATGCGATAGATTGTCCGAGATGTTCGTGACAGTGAGAGATCATCGATATAATAAAATTTCTAACACTCATCTTCATTCCAAATGCTTCAACTTCCCGGTTAAGATCCTCTTCGGTAAGCGCGGCAATCCTTTCCTTCAAAACATCAAAGGACTTATTCATTTTATTCATTATCTCTGCTTTATCAGTGGTTTGGGTATCCCAGTCGTGAGCCTTGCTAAAGTCCATTACAAAACCAGCCTCTTCCGGTACTGTGCCTCCCGTAATAGTAACACAAAGATAATTGCTGAATGCAACATGCAGATATACTTCACTAACTGAACGAACTCCCTCCATAGGTCTCCATTCATAAGTTGATTGGGGCATTGCATCTGCCAGTTGAGTTACTCTCCCGCGCATAAAATCAACCTGCCCGAGAAACTCCTTAACAATAACCGGCTGGTCAGCAAAGCTTACTGCCGTTAAGGAAAGAAATAAAATGATGAAGAGATGTTTTTTTAATCCAAACATTTGGCCTCCTTTTTAAGTTTATAATAATTAATTAACTCCCTTGAAAATATTTAAGTTGCCTGCAGATATTAGGCTGTGAATATATATAATTTATTTGCCAAGAGACAAGTAAATTTTAATGGTAAAACTTCCTAAATTTCACATCAAATTTTTAGAAAGGAATTTCTGTGGAAAAAACAAGCGGACTTGCAAAGTTAAAAACTGGCTTTCAGAGGTCATTTTGGGTCGCAAACGGAATGGAGCTTTTTGAAAGACTCGCATACTACGGTCAGGCAACAATATTGAGTGTGTTCCTGAGAGACCATTTGAGGTTTAACGAGGTTGAGGCTGGTCAGCTTTCTTCAATTTTCGGCGGACTAATTTATTTCCTTCCAATTTTTGCCGGTGCACTCGCAGACAAATTCGGATTTAAAAAGGCTTTTTCGTTTGCTTTTTTTGTGCTGGCTACAGGA
>JAPHUI010000130.1 GCA_026193755.1 Ignavibacteriaceae bacterium
GAAGCTCTGTTTGTCTACATAAGAATGCCGGAATCTGTAAAACATCTGAAACTTCTGCTGCAATTTGAACTTCTTCCCGTGAATGAACATCTGTCAAGACGGGAATCTTATATTTCTCTTTTACCTTCCCGAGTATTTTTAGAGCTTCTGAATCACCAATTCCTTTAAATGAATTTATACTTGTTCGATTTGCTTTTTTGTAACTTGATTTGAAAATAAAAGAAATGCCGAGCTTTGAAGCAATAATTTTAATTTGTTCAGCAGTAAAAAAAGTTATCTCTTCATTTTCAACAACACAAGGTCCGGCAATCAGTACAAAGGGAAGACTATCCCCGATTTTAACTTTTCCTATTTCAATCATATACCGATGTAATTATTTACTGTAAGACTATGTAAATATAAGAAATAATAGGATTTTTTAGGCTGTGATTAATCAGGTTAATTCATCTATGAATATAATTCTCTTATTTTATCCTCTGCCCAGAGTAATATATACTTTTTCCTAATCAGTATTTATTTATTTCAGGAACGATTAAAATATTATAGTATTAGAATTTATTCATTGTATAATTAAATGTAATTAGTAAATTCTGCTTCAATTCTATTCAATATTTCAAATAGCTAAGAGTATTTCAGTATGACAAAAAAAATTCTAATTGTTCTCATTATTAGTTTTTATTCAATCTTGAGCCAACCTAAAGAGTCACTAAATTCATCGGAAATAAAAATTGCTCTTGAAAAACTGAATACTCTCGGAAGTGTACTTTATATTGCAGCTCATCCTGATGATGAGAATACTGCTTTTCTCACCTACTGTATACAAGGCAAAAAGCTTAGGACAGGTTATCTTGCTTTAACCAGAGGAGACGGAGGACAAAATTTAATCGGTGATGAACAGGGAGATTTGCTTGGAGTAATAAGAACCCAGGAATTACTGCAAGCAAGAAATATTGATGGAGCTGAACAATTTTTTACACGAGCAGTGGATTTTGGTTATTCAAAAACACCTGAAGAAACATTCAGGAAATGGGGAAAGCAGGAAATTCTTTCAGATGTAGTTTGGGTAATAAGAAAATTTCGTCCTGATATAATTATTACAAGGTTTCCACCAAACGGAATTACCACTCACGGCCATCATACAGCATCAGCAATTCTTGCACTTGAAGCTTTTAAAATTTCCGGTGACTCGACAGCATTTCCAGAGCAGTTGAAATATCTTAAACCCTGGAAAGCAAAAAGAATCTTCTGGAATGCATGGACACCTGCTCTGAGTTCGATGGGAATAAACAGTGACACTTTAATCAAAATAAATTTGGGAGCGTATAACGAGCTTCTCGGAAAATCTTATACTGAAATTTCTGCAGAAAGCCGATCAATGCATAAGAGTCAGGGATTCGGAGCTTCAGGTAACAGAAAAAATTATTATAACTATTTTTTTCAACTTGCCGGAGATCCAGCAAAAAATGATTTGTTTGACGATATCGATATTAGCTGGAAAAGAATTAATGGCAGTGAAGATGTCTCATCACTTTTACATCTTGCGAATGTGAATTATGATTTTAAAAATCCATCTAACATATTACCTACACTTGTAAAAGCTTATCAGGTTCTACAAAACTTAAAAGGAAATTACTGGGCCGATATTAAATTAAAAGAACTTATTGATGTGATAAAATCCTGTGCAGGAATTTGGTTGGAAGCTATTACAGACGAAAATTTGGCTTCCCCTAGAAGTGAATTGACAGTTAAGACAGGTTTAGTAAACCGTTCAGATTTTCCAATGACTTTAAAATCGGTTCAGGTTGATTACCAGATAAATGATTCGACTTTAAACTCAAAACTTATTGAAGGTGTAATGATTTCTGTCGAAAGAAAAATATTAATCCCTAAAGATGCAGAATATAGTCAGCCTTATTGGCTAAAGAATGAAAATCATAAAGACACTTATATAGTAGACGATCAAAAACTAATTGGGCAGCCACAAACCAATTACCCTATTTATGCTGTTTTTAAGATTGATTATAATGGAACTGAACTAGATTTCCAGACTCCGGTATTTTTCAGGGAGAATGATCCTGTAAGAGGTGAAGTATATAAAAGAGTTGATATTGTTCCCGAAGCTGTAATTAGTTTCGAAAAAAATCTTTACCTTATAAAAAATGGTGAGGTAAAAGAAATAACAGTATCTGTAAAAAGTATTAAAGGAAAATTAAATGGAAAGGTTAGTCTTAAATGTGAGGAAGGATGGGACATTCTTCCAAAGTACTATGGAGTTGACTTCATAACAAAAGATGACGAGAAGGGATTTAAATTCTACATAACTCCCACCGGTAATTCTAATAGTTCACTAATAAAAGCGCAAATAGAAATTGGGAATAAAATATTATCTAAAAGTCTCGTCACAATTGATTATCCTCATATTCAACCACAAAATGTTCTGCTGGATGCAAAAGTAAAAATTCTTAAGCTTAGCTTGCTCAAGAAAACACCAAAGAAGATTGCATATATAATGGGATCAGGAGATAAAATCCCCGGCTTGTTAAGAGACCTAGGATTTATTGTTGATGTTTTTGATAAAGAACCCCTGACTCCGGAATTATTAAAAAACTATGATGTCGTGATTACAGGTATCCGTGCCTATAATACAAATGAAAGACTGGCAATCGACGAAAAAAATATTTTAAATTATATTGAAAACGGTGGAACAGTATTGGTTCAGTACAACACCTCAGGTAATTTGATGACTGACCCATCTCCTTATAAACTTACCATTTCAAGAGACAGAGTTACAGAAGAAGATTCACCGGTTAAATTATTAGATGAAAGTAATCCGATATTAAATTATCCATATAAGATCACACAGAAAGATTTTGATGGATGGGTACAGGAAAGAGGTCTTTATTTTCCAAATGAATGGGACAATAAATTTGAACCATTACTAGAGATGAATGATACAGGTGAAAGTTCAACAACAGGATCACTACTTGTTGCTAAATACGGCAAAGGAAATTTTATTTATACCGGTTTGTCATTTTTCAGGCAGTTACCAGCAGGAGTGGAAGGAGCATATCATCTTTTTATAAATTTAATTTCTGCGGGAATAAGTGAATAAAAACATCATCAATAAAGAAAATAGTGAAGATTCTCCCCCGCCCTTTTTAAGCAAGTGGAGAAATATTTATGCTGCTGTGCTCTTAAATCTGGTAGTATTAATTCTTCTTTTCTATTTATTCACAAAGGTATTTGAATGACAACTCTTGATTGGATTGTGATGTGCGGATTTATCGGTTTTATTGTTCTTTACGGAACCTGGAAATCCAGAAATACCCGTGACGTCGACACTTACATGCGTGCAGGAAAAACTTCTCAATGGTGGCTGGTTGCACTTTCAATTATGGCAACACAAGCTAGTGCAATAACTTTTCTCTCAACTCCCGGTCAAGCTTACGTCGACGGAATGCGTTTTATCCAATTCTACCTCGGCTTACCAATTGCAATGATAATTTTGTGTATAACTGCAATACCTGTTTATAATAAATTAAATGTTTACACAGCTTATGAATATCTTGAAAAAAGATTCGACTTAAAGAACAGAATGTTAGGCAGCGCACTATTTTTAACTCAGCGTGGTCTTGCTGCAGGATTTACAATCTATGCTCCTGCTCTGATTCTTTCTATCATTTTGGGATGGGAAATGAATGTTACTATCATAATTGTGGGAGCGATGGTAATTCTTTATACCACAGTTGGTGGGACAGTGGCTGTAAACAAAACACACTTTCTTCAGATGATAATAATTACTGTTGGTATGTTCTCTGCTTTTTTTGTTTTGATGACACTCATGCCTAAAGATGTTTCGATTACTGATGCTGCTTATGTTGCCGGTAAAATGGGTAAGCTTAACGCAATTGATTTTTCTTTCGACTTGAGTAACAGATACACATTCTGGTCCGGAATAATAGGCGGAACTTTTCTTATGCTTTCTTATTTCGGAACTGACCAATCTCAGGTTCAAAGATATCTTGCCGGAAGTTCAGTTACACAAAGCCGTTTAGGATTGCTGACAAATGGTCTGGTCAAATTACCAATGCAGTTTATTATTTTATTTATTGGAGCAATGGTTTTTGTTTTCTACCAATTTGTTACTCCCCCGCTATTTTTTAATCCCGTTGAAGAGGCAAAAGTAAAATCCGGTCAGTATAGTACAGAATATGAATCGGTTGAAAAAGATTTTCAACAACTTCATACAAACAAGCAATCAGAGATAAAAAAGCTGATTTCATCGATTGATAATGGGAATGAGAATCAGATTGAGAAGCATACAGAAAATGTAGTTGAAAGCCAGAAAAAAGCAAATGAACTTAGACTGCAAGCCGCCGAGATAATAAAAAAATCTGATCCATCAGCAGATACTAATGATACAAACTACATTTTCATTTCTTTTGTTATAAACTTTTTACCTGTTGGATTTATTGGATTATTAATTGCAGCAATACTCTCTGCTTCTATGTCATCAACTTCTGCTGAGCTTAATGCTCTTGCTTCAACTACTGTAATAGATTTTTATCAAAGATTATATAAAAAAAATGCATCGGATAGTCATTATTTAAAAGTCTCTAAAACAGCGACGGTTTTCTGGGGAATTTATGCTATCCTGTTTGCTCTTCTTGCCAAAGAACTTGGCTCCCTAGTGGAAGCAGTTAATATTTTAGGTTCATTAGTTTACGGAACAATACTGGGAATTTTCTTAACAGCTTTCTATTTGAAAAGGGTTTCAGGAACTCCGACTTTTTTAGCTGCGATAATTGCTGAGTTACTCGTTCTCTACTGTTACTTCTTTACCGATATTCCTTTCTTATGGTATAATGTTATCGGTTGTCTGGTAGTGGTCGGTGGGGCTTTTATAATAAATAGTATTATCTTAAAAACAGTAAACAGGGAATAATTTTTGATTGCTTATTTGTTGTGGATTTATATATTTCGAATGCAATTAAAAAATTTAAAATGGCTTTAAGATGAAGGAAAAAGAATCAAATCTGTTACTGTATGGAGTACTATTCGGAAGTTTAATCGGTGCCGGTGTAGCCGTTTATCTTAGCTCAAAATTTATCGGTAGCTATAGAAAAAATAAACGCGACCGAAAGCATAAGTTTTATGAAGGAATCGACGACATCTTCGATACAAAACCCGGCGATAGTTCAGATGAGGATACAAGCATCGATAAAGAGACCGAAGAAGGTATTATCGACGAACTATTTTCCAGAACTAATTA
>JAPHUI010000326.1 GCA_026193755.1 Ignavibacteriaceae bacterium
AAGGTGATAATCATAAATGGAGTCGCAGATCACATACACATATTGATCGGATTAAATCCAAACGATAAAATATCTGACTTGGTTGCGTGCATCAAAAGGGAATCATCTTCATTCATAAACGATAGGAAATGGTTCCGGGGAAAATTTCACTGGCAGGATGGCTATGGGGCTTTCTCTTATGGTAAGTCTCAATTAGATGGTATATACAAATACATAACCAATCAGGAAGCACATCATAAAAAGAGAACATTCCGGGAGGAATATGTTGAATTGTTGAAGAAATTTGAAATAAAATATGATGACAAATATTTATTTGATTTTTTTGATTCACTTGACGCTTTATAAATCCTCTACGAGGATTGAATTATTGTGCGTTGTTTGGTTTTCTACAAATGTGTGACCTCTACGAGGTCAATCTGAAAACACCAATATTTTAATTTTTGTGAATCCGTTGAAAAAAAACATCGTAGATGTTCTATTATTGTAATTAAACTGATGTTAAAGCATAGACAGATCCTCGTAGAGGATCAATAAATTGGCACCCACTCAATATCCTTCCAAATCCGGCAACACTTAACAATTACAAAATAATTTTTGGGTGTTTTTGACCCCTCCGTACGCAAAAGTGATAGAAATGTACGCATATCTGGTAGATTTCGCCCCCTCCAATGTATTACAATGTAGTTAGAAAAAAGTAAAACTAGTTAATTGAAGAAGTGAACTCTCCACCGAAACAAGTTTGGTGTAAGCTCTAAATTTCTACCTGCCTTTGCTGTTAGGTAGGCCTTGGGAAGATCTGTCAGACTTCTTCTGCCAAGACGATAAGGGCTTTTACATGTGAATGACTCCTTTGCTTTTTAAGAGAAGAGGATCAGGGTTCAGTTAGGTATTCAGTTTTTAATTATCAATAAATTAAGGAGAATTAAAATGAAAAAAACATTACTCATTTCCGTTTTCTTTGCCATCTTCGCCAATATTTGTATTGCACAGGGCTTTTTAAAGGATGACTTACATTACTGGGATTTCCCTTTAAATGCCTTGGGAAATTTTGATAATGGCGTTTATGCCTGGGTCGCATCAGACAGCTTTGAGACGGATTGGTATACTACATATTTCAATGATCAAAATTGGAGCACTCCTGTTGAAGGTAACTTTACAAACTATCCTCCACTTGTTTGGACTGCAGACCCTTTAAATAATCCTCCAAACTCGGAAATTTACCTAAGGGGTCATATCAGACAATGGATTACCTCAGGTTCAATTGAAAAAGTGAAAATTATGATTATGGCTAATGATGACTATCAAATGTACTTAAATGGAAATTTAATTGGGGAAGATTTAGATGGAACAGCAGGACCAGTCGGTGTATATGATGTAACTAATGTTTGGAACGGTGGAGTAAACAAAATTGCTATAAAGGGAATTAATACATTCTGGTCCGGTTGGGTTCAATGCTTAGTGCGAATTTATTTTGGTTATACAACTACAGTTATCAATGACAATTCGAATTCAAATACCTTACAATTAAGTCAGAATTATCCAAATCCATTTAATCCTTCAACAACGATTCGATATTCGTTGACATCTCCAGAAAAAGTATCTATCAAGATTTACGATGTGTCGGGACAACTTGTAAAAGAAATTAATATAGAACACAGCCAATCTGGTGAATATGAAGTTGTTTGGGATGGGACAAATAATTTTAATCAAAAAGTTTCATCGGGCGCATATTTCTACCAGATTTCAGCCGGCGAGTATATTGAAGCAAAGAAAATGATTTTACTAAAATAATGACTAAACCGGGTCTTAAAATGAAAGAGATTTCGTATTCACCAGTTGTGCAATTATAAAGTTTGTTATTCCGTTTGGCTTGGTCGTTCAGCATAGTTTGTGAATAAAAGTTTGTTCAAATTAAAAAGCTATTTAATAAACTAGGCATAAATACTATGGACTTCGGCTTATACACAAGACGGTTCTTTTGAAGAAAATGCTAGACAATACTAAATGGCTGCTAAAAAGAAAAATAAAAACAATGCTAAACAATAATTCGCTTATGGATGAAGTAACGCCACTTGAGTTTTTCTTAAGCCAAAATTACCCCAATCCATTTAAGGAAAAGACAATAATTAAATATTGTGTGGCTTACAAAACCCGTGTGCAAATAACAGTTTATAACCATAAAGGAAAAGAGGTAGAAAAATTAGTTGATGAAGAGAAAACTCCCGGCACTTACGAAGTTGAATTCTCTGCTCTGAAGTGTCATTCAGGAGAAAGTCGGAATTTACCAAACGGATATTACTACTATAGGATGTCCACTGAAGACTATTCAAGCGAAAAAAAATGGCTATGCATAAACAATTTATTAAGGAGTAATACAATGAAAAATATTTTACAAAATTTGTTTTTCTTTTTGCTGGTAACGCAAACTTGTTTTGCGCAGCCTGTCTCTCCGTCGACGAGCCAAGGCGGATGGTATCAACAAAACAGCGGTACAGATAAAAATCTTTCTGCTGTTCAATTCATAGATGCTAATAATGGATTTGTTGTAGGTGACAGCGGAATAATTCTCCGAACAACAGATGCGGGTAATAATTGGTTAATCCAACCAAGTGAAACAGACCTTCCACTAAATGATATTTTCTTTCTTGATGAAAACAATGGCTGGATTGCAGGTGGTTATGTTAATACCGGTGGAGGCTTTTGGACAAAGGAGATAATATTAAAAACTTCTGATGGAGGAACTACCTGGTATAAACAATTTGAAGATTCAGTAGATAGACCTTCAGCTATATTTTTTAATGATACATTAAATGGCTGGTGTGTAGGATATAAAATTAGGAAGACAACAGACGGTGGGATTAATTGGACCGTGATTCTAGGACTTTCGTGGGAAGACTGGTCTGATGTATGTTTTAAAAACTTAGACACTGGAATAGTAGCTGGTGTTCATAATAACGAAGGAAGGGGAAGTTCGCCAGAAACAATTCGAACAACAGATGGATGGAATAGTTGGTATTTGGAATTCCCGATGGATTGGGGTTGGGGTTGGCTCTCTGGGATTTGTATGAACAGCTCAAACAGTGTTTTTGTCGTTGGACATATGTGTAAGCCATATCCGCCTCCTGCAGAGTTATACGGAATTATCGCCAAAACTACTGATTGGGGAATAACATGGACAACAGACAGTATTGCGGGCCCTCGCTTCAATGATGTTTATTTTATTGATGAAACTAATGGTTGGATTGTCGGAGTAAATCGTATTCTTAGAACGACAGACGGTGGAGGAACTTGGACTATTCAAGTTAATGAAATTTTAAATGCTTTTAGTGATGTGTTTTTCTCGGATGTTTCAAATGGATGGGCAGTCGGAGCAAGCGGTACTATCCTCCACACAACGAACGGCGGTGTCCCTGTCGAACTTATATCCTTCACAGCAGCTTCAAACGGTAAAGAAGTAATCCTTAACTGGTCAACTGCAACGGAGCTGAATAACCTGGGATTTGAAATACAAAGAAGCACGGAAGGAAAAGAATTTTTTACTGTTGGGTTTGTTAATGGTCACGGAACAACTACCGAGCATCAGAATTACACCTATCCAGATAGAAATTTATATAACGGAAAGTACTATTACAGATTAAAGCAAGTTGATTTCAACGGTACCTATGAGTACTCAGATGTGGTAGAAGTAGAGTGGAGAGCATTCAACTCATTCTTGCTTGAACAGAATTTTCCTAATCCATTCAACCCGACAACAATAATTGGATTTGGAATACAAAACAAATCTGATGTAAAAATCACAATTCTAAATGCAATTGGAGAAGAGGTAGCAGTTGTGTTGAATGAAGAAAGAGAACCGGGATATCATACTGTGGAATTCAACGCTGCAAACCTGCCAAGCGGAGTTTATTTCTATCAACTGAAGACAGGTGAATTTGTTCTGACGAAGAAGATGTTGTTGTTAAAGTAAGAGTAAAAAATATTTTTCAAATTATTCAAACCCCGAACAAGAATTTGTTGGGGGTTTTATTGTATCTCATGTAATTTACTACGTCAAACACTACGTCAGTGATTCCTAAGTGTTTGAAAAACAACAACTTACAGAATCGTGAAACTGCCTCTTAATCAGCAGGTCACCGGTTCGAGCCCGGTAGGATGCACAAAAAGCTCTAAAAATGAAATTTTTTGGGGCTTTGCTTTTTTAAAGTTGAAGTTAT
>JAPHUI010000455.1 GCA_026193755.1 Ignavibacteriaceae bacterium
GCAGAAACAGGACAGAGCCGGGATAATCACCTTTTCAAATAAAGTCAATAATATCTTACCTGCTGACAGACAGGCTCGACAGATGCAAAAGATTCAGGAAGTTCTTTACAACCAGAAAACCGATTTTCTTGAATCTGATTTTGAAATATTATCAAGCATGATTTTGCAAAAGATTAGTCACAGAAGTCTAATTCTACTTTATACCAATTTTGAAACTGTGAATGCATTAAAGCGTCAGCTTTCATATTTAAGAAGATTAAGCAGAGCCCATCAGGTTATCATTATTTTCTTCATAAACACTGAACTCTATGCATTGATTGATAAACCCGCAATGAAGGTTGAAGAGATTTATTATAAAACAATTGCGGAAAAATTTGCTTTCGAAAAACGGTTAATTGTTAAAGAGCTTGCACGGTACAGCATCCAGTCGATACTTACAACCCCTCAAAATCTTTCCGTAAATACCATTAACAAGTATCTCGAACTTAAGGCACGGGGATTGATTTAATTCGATTATGCAGACAATCGAAATTCAAACTGCCCAAAACGTTAATATTGAATATCCTGTTGCAAGTGTTGGCGATAGAGTTGTTGCCGCGATAATCGATCAACTTATCATGGTGGGGTATTTAATAGCTATCATTTTCTTGTATATCTGGCTTTTAAATTTAACTGAAGGATCACCGCTCCACTTTCCGGTAGCATATTTTGTTATACTATTTTTACCTCTTTTCTTTTATCATCTTCTTTGTGAAACTTTTTTGAATGGACAATCTTTTGGTAAGAAAATAATGAAGATGCGTGTAGTAAAATTAGATGGTAGCCAGGCAGGAATCGGGAGTTATTTTTTGCGATGGATCTTAGCTCCCATAGATATCTATTTTACTTACGGCTCAGTTGGATTAATAACGATGCTGATAAACGGAAAAGGGCAGCGATTAGGTGATTTAGCTGCAAATACAACAATTGTGAAGTTGAAGACTGAAGCAAAACTGGATGATACAATTCTGCAAGCAACTCCAGTGAATTATGAAGTTAAGTTACCTGAGGTGAGTAATCTTAATGATAAAGATATCTCAATTGTTAAGGAGGTTCTGGATCTTAATTACAAAAATCCGGATGCTATGATGTATGAAAAGATTTTGCATAAAACGAAAGAGGCAATTGAAAAGAAGATCGGAGTTACTTCAAATCTTCACCCGCTAACTTTTTTGGATACTGTGCTTAAGGACTATAACTATTTGTTGAGTGAGTAGAGAGACGATCAATATTTGAACTTTTTCTGTTTCATTATTTGCAATTATAGGGGATAGTATCTGAATACTACTCTGATTCTATTTCCAAAAGTTAAAGTGGGGTTAGATTCGATGTCAATGATTCCGATTAAGTTTCCAGAGACATCAGATAACAACCAGTTATAATCTAATTTTAATACTGAATTGCCGAAAGGTACTATATGTTGTTGTCTAACAAAGTTTTTCAAATTTTCAATTTTTAAAGTATCATATATTGTTGTCGAATCTATTACAATTATGACAGAGTAAAGGCTATCATTATAAAATCTATAGTCCCAATATTTTACTGGAAAGTCTCCAAATATTCCATTTTCGAAAACAATAAAATCGCCACCCTCGGAATTTAATTTTACAAAATCTAATCCATGCATTAGAGACATAACATTTTCTTTTGATGATTTCCAGGGAAAGTCTGAAAAATTATTAATTAATTGTGGATATGATTCAACATTTATGATCAGAATCGAAAGAAATAAAACTACTTGCAAAATTGTTTTCATTTTACGATTGTTGAAAAAGCAGTAGGTGCAATCACAACAACAAATTCACCCTTAACAATTTTATCACCAAGATTTTCTTTTAATTCAGCAGGATAACCACGCCAGGTTTCTTCAAACTTTTTAGTCATTTCACGGCAGACAACTACATATCTATTTGGAAAGTATTCGACCAGTTCATTAATTAGTTTTGTAATTCTATGCGAGGATTCATAAAGAACAATAGTTCTTTCTTCTTCAGTTAGTTCTTTAAGCTTTTTCTGTCTTCCTTTCTTTTGAGGAAGGAAACCCTCGAAGACGAATGAATCTGTTGGGAGTCCACTGACAGTTAATGCAGCAATTAATGCGGTAGCTCCGGGAATCGTTATTACTTGAATTTTGTTCTTTACTGCTTCCGACACAAGTCGGATTCCGGGATCAGAAATAGCGGGAGTACCTGCATCTGAAACCAATGCATAACTTTGCCCATTCTGCAGCCGATCAATAATTGAAGGGATTTTTTTTATCTCACTTACAGCGTTAAAAGAAATTAACTGTTTAATGATATTGTATTGTTTAAGCAGAATTGAAGTAACTCGAGTATCTTCGCAAAGAATGAAATCAACTTCGTTAAGGGTTTCAATTGCCCGTAGAGTGATGTCTTTGAGGTTACCAATCGGTGTGCTTACAATGTAAAGTTTACCTTGCATAGATTCAAAAATAGTTTAAAACAGGAACGGCTCCAAATTGGAGCCGCTCCCGGCAAGTAGTTTTATCCTTATATTATTTTTAGGACGACATAATTCTAATAACTTTCTAAATAATCTTCAAGTCCTATTTAGTTTCATAAAAAATTATTTACTCTAAAAATAATACGTATAATCTTTTTAAAGGATTAATTTAGTCGGTATTTCTTTTCATCCATTTTTATTCCGAGAGTTTCAAGCTCCTTTAGCACGGGTTCGTATATCTGCTTATGAATCGGAATCTGCACTCCTATTAAATTGAATTTACCTTCAGCCATAAATCTTACACCTATAGCAAGTGGTAAACTAACTGTTCTTGCCATCGATGATTCCTTTAATGCTTCACCAAAGTCGATTAAGGTTGATGTAATAAGATCTTTGGTTTTGTCAGCATTTTCAACTGTAAATTTATGCTGCAGAATGAGCATATCTTTTTCTTTGTTCTTAAAGACTAATTTTTCCTGGAGAAGCTCGCTTAGAATATCTAATCGATTATCAAAGTCCGGTACCTTTTTATCGCTGAACAAACCAAGCCATTCAAATCTTTTCATAACTTCAGAATTTCTATCCAGTTTAAGTTTCTCAGCAACTTTTTTCTCTAAGTTAGCATCATCTTTAGCTTCAACCATATCAGCCATCATTTTTCTATAAGTGATCCCCTTTAGGTTATTCTGTTTTTCTTCATTAATTAAACCGAGGTCAACCATTTTTTTAAGAGTATCGCACCATCCTAAATTTCTGTAGGTTCCTCTCATAACAGTTTGTGCATCCTTCAAGTTATAAAGATCTTTGTAGGGGAGGGAATTACGATTTGGGTATACTTCAAATTTTCCAAGTCCTTTTATTTCTTCTATTCTGTAATTAAGGAATAAGTTTTTGCCTTCGATAGCAACAATTTTTCCATTCTCTAGAAATTGAGCTGAGTTTCTTGAAGCAAGTACAACTCCTTTCGGACTCCAGGAAAATTTATAACCGAATGGATTATCATTATCTTCTGGTGCCGGAAGACCACCGCAATAGGAATAGAAATGAACTACCTTACCACCATTTTCATAAACTTCATTTATTATTTTCATCGCGGACATATGGTCAATTCCCGGATCAACACCAATCTCATTAAGGAATAAAAGATTTTTTGATTTAGCTTCATTATCCAATTTTTTCATATCGTCACTTACGTAGGAAGTTGTAGCCATATGTTTGTTATGTTCTAAACATAACTTTGCAACTTTAAGATGATGAACCCAGGGAAGCAGACTTACAATAACATCGTTCGCTTTTATTAATTGTGCTAGCTGTTCTTTATTCTCAACATTTAACTGGACAGCTTTACCGTTAGTAAAACCTTTTATTAGATTTTCAGCTTTACTTACTGTCCTGGATGCTACTGTTACAGATATATTTTTTTGTTTAAGTAAATATGTTACGCCCGGTTTGCTTACTAACCCGGCACCTAATACTAATATATTTTTCATTTTTTATACCTTGTTTAAATATTTTTTTAAATACTGATAGTCTTTAGTTAATTCACCATTCTGAAGAATTAATGCTTTCTTTATCGGATTGGATAACGATAGTTCTTCAAATGATTTATTAAAATCTTCATTTACAATTTCGTATACGTAATTTTTTAGGATAGAGGAAAATTCTTTTGATGATTCTTTAGGAAATTCGCAAGGCAAATTATCAACGGCCATTATTGTGATGCCTTCTTTTTTTATGCTATCTTCAAATTTATCATTATCAGGCTGATAAGTGTAAAATGCATTCCCCGGATCGGTAGCTTTGTATGTTATTTCAATGGCACCGTTGACATCAACAGAAATGTCACCGATTACAAGTAACTTTTGATCAGAATTCAAATAATTCTCACTTCGAAGATATTCTTTTGTTACTAAACGTGGATATCGGTTAGTCCAGTAAATACAATTGACCAGTACTGTTAGATAAGGAATATATTCTTCAAATTTTCCTTCGTATTTCTCAGGATTATCGTAGTAATCCTGCAACTTGAATATTCCTTCTTTAGGCTTAACAAGATCTTCTTCTTTAAAAACGACTTTAAATAAATTTCTGGAGATTTCTTCTTTAGAATATTTACTTAAGTCTTGAAGTTCATCGGGTTGAATTAAAATAATTGGCAGGATGTCAATAATTTCTTGCGAACCTTTTGATACATTTCCATATCCAGCAAAACCAATTATCAAAGGCTGAACATCCTCTGGAATTCCTCCTGATTTTATTTCTTCACCTATTTTTTTTAACTCCTGCTTTACTTCTTCGATTGAATCATATTGATAAGCTTGTTTAATTTTTTCAAGAGGAGTTTTATATCCTTTAAGTTTTAATTTTTGACCGAGAGCGTGAAGAGTTTCTACCATTCCTGCAAGACCGGCGTACTTACCGAAAAAAATCAATCTTCGATTCGATTCATCAACAATTCTCTCGTAGTCAATTAAGTTACATTTCAATTCCATCATTTTTTTAAGTAAAGGCATATTGTAAGATTGCCCTTTGATCGTATGTGAAAAGAAAATATAAGTCTTCCTTTCTCGGTAAAAGTGCAGTGGTATTTCCTTTACAGCAAAAATAATTTTGACGTTTTGAATATCTTCAACTACCTCCACACCTGCTTCTTTATACTGCGCATTGGTATATGCTCTTATTTCAGATGGTTGAACGAGAGTTTGAATACCATATTTTTCCTTCAAATATTTTAAATCATCGGGAATTAAAGGAGTGCGCCTTTCCCACTTATTTTTATCTGCCCGTCTTATTCCTATTATCATTTAAACTTCCGTAGAATTTTCATAATAATTTCCCAAACATTAGTTATTTATTATCTTAACGAGAAAAGAGAAGAGCTGAAAAATTAAAAAACGTTTTCGTATGCTGATACGAAATAGCTTCTATGCCGGTAGAGAAAGAAGGTAAGAATTTTATTTCTGTTTAATTTTTTCATAAGTATTAAAAATGCACCCGAAACATACAAAAGGAGCAATATAATTTCAATTAATAGAAGCTAAATAACTTTTAATTCAATGATTTATAACAGATTTAATAAAAAAATCCCGGTCCTTATGGACCGGGACTGTAAAAAGGATTTTATTCCCTTTATTTCATTAGTATCATCTTCTTAACTGAAGAATAGTTCTTACTTCCATCAACGGCTTTAGCATCTATTGTATAGATATATATTCCTGATGTCAGGTTCGATGCATTCCAAACATAATTGTGGAATCCGACTTCCTTTAATTCATCGACTACGACATCAACTAATTCTCCAAGTATGTTGTATACCGTTATTTGAACGTTGCTCTCAAATGGCAACGAGAATTTAATAGTAGTAGTAGGATTGAACGGATTCGGGTAGTTCTGGTATAAGGTGTACTCCTTGGGAGTAAAATCAGCATCGACTTCTATCTCATTCGAGTATTCGTAAGTACCATCGAAATCCATCTGCCTTAAACGATAAGTTATTGTGCCTTTATAAGATTTATATGTGAACTTATCGACAAATGAATAAGTGGTTGGTTCAGTTGTTGAACCTTTACCATCCTTGAATCCTATCTTCTCCCATTCGCTATCCGTCCTCCGTTCGATATCAAATCCCTGGTTGTTTGTTTCGGTTGCAGTTTCCCATTTAATCATTACATCACGTTCATTTATTTCTGCAGTGAAGGATGTTAATTCAACGGGGATGAATGTCGTTGCTTCCGCTAAGTTACTATAAGCGGAATTACCTTCAGTGTTGTAACCATAAACACGGTAGGTATAAGTAGTGTTAGCACTCAATCCGGTATCAAGGTAGTGAATTGTATCAGCAGCAACGGTATCAATCGGATTGAAAGGATTAACACTTAGTGAATCTCCGTCTTTTCTCTCAATTACAAATCCCATCTCATTATTTGAATTATCCTGCCAACTCAAATCAACTGTGAAAGTATCAGGTATGGCAACCAAATTTGTTGGAGCGGAAATTAGGAACACGTATGTGTATTCATCAGCACCGATATCAGGAGTAGTCATATTTCTTATATCCCCATCAATATCATCTGGTATAGATGCAAAATATAGTCCATTACCATCCAGAGTATTAAAACTAGATTGAATATGTAAATCATCATTGCCTACATATCCGGGATCTCCTGAAACACTGTTTGCATCCATTCCAGTAGCTGTTTGCCAGGTAGCCAAATCTGCAAGTGCACCTGGACCCTGGTAATAACCAAAAGTACCACCGGTTCCATCTGCAAAAAAGTCGTTATAATCTATTTCAAGTGTAACAGTATTTGTGTCACCTACATATACTGCATAATGAGTACCTGTACCGGTACTATTTGATCTAGCATTATACACTGCATTATCATAAGCTTTATAAATATTAGCGTCATCTCTTTTGGTAAGTGCGTATGAGCTACCCGTAGTAACATCTGTACCACCGATATAAATAGAATTATGGTAAGCTTCAAAATTATTTGCTGCATAAGCGAAATAATCCAAGCCATAAATACTACCGCTTGTTAAATTAGTAGAACCTGATAGCGAGATGAAGTTATTTCTAAAAATTGCATCTCCCGAAGTACTACTTCCAAAATAATAAACTCCTCTGATCGTGCTAGTACCCATTAGTTCTGTTATCTTACATTTTTCTACAATCAAACCTTCTACTCTGCTTATGTAAATTCCATAAGGTGAAGCAGTACCTGGTGATGTCTGATAAATATCGCATCCAGAAACGAGTGTATTTGCACTGGGTGCACCTTGTAGTCTTATTCCATATGTATACCAATCGTAAACAGAACAATCAATAATTTGGTTTCCAGTTCCAGTATTAGTAGAATAAGTATAAACACCTACTCGGGGCTTATAGGCAATCGAATCAATATTCTTAACTGTACAATTCTGAACTGTGTTACTATCTAATGGACCAGGACCAAACACAAATGTTCCAAATCCTGTACTAGTTTCCTGACTTTCTAAAATCAAATTCTTAAACACGTTGTTATCTGCATCTTCCTCTAAATAAATAGAACTGGCTACACTTTCATTAGTTAGTCCTACAATTTTCAAGTCCTTTGTTGTTCCGCCAGGTGTATTAGAACCATCAACAATCAACCAATCGGTATTATAACAATATATTGTTGGCTGAGTCTGACTAATATCACCTGGAATTTCAGCTTGAATACCTGTAGCCGGTTTAATTGTTACTGTATTTGTTTGACTTACTCCTACAACCTCTCCTATCAATATTGGATAAGTTTCATTTGGATAGAATGTATCAACTAACGAGAATTCGACGGGACCCGATACACCTCTTAAATTAAGATCATTTATCGCAGCTGTAAGTGTTGGGTAAACACCCATTGATTCAGGAGATTGGAAAAATTTTGTATCAAATGGTTTACCATTCTCCATCAGTACTTTATAAGTTTCTGTAACTGTAATGTTTTTAGGAGATAAATCCTGACTTACAATTTCAGTTTTTGTTTCTGTCTGATCTTCATTAAGTGCAAAAGGATCTTCTTGAATTTTTTTGGCTACTGTCCTTGTCCTTGTTTCAAAATAGACATTCTTTCCTGTTGCATTCTTAAATGCAGCAAGACCAACTGTATAAATTCCACTTAATGGAACATCAACAACTAAATAAGTATTAGGTGAAGGAGGAGGTGTGGTACCTGGTGGATTTATTCCTGAACCCCCTGGAGGATTTGTTGCTACATTATCATTTACATCCTGTGCAGCAACATAGTACTCAATAGTGTCACCTATAGAAATACCACCAATAGCCGAATAATTAATAGTGAATGTGTAATCGTCTCCTGCTATTGAAGGATTATTGTCAAAGACATATGAGACGTCAGTTGTTTTCTTAATATATAACCTTGGTAAATTTGCCCCGCCTGCAATACCGCTTGCATCTGTAATGGTTGCAGTTAATGTGACTGAAGTTTGAGTAGAAGACACATTTGGTAGTATATCATAAGTGATGTCAGGAGGTGTTAAATCTGCGCCAATACCATCAAATTCATCTGCTCCAATATCCGGTGTTGAAACATTACGCGTATCGCCATCATAGTCTGTTGTAATAGCAATCGGAGTGGTAACAGGTGTTCCACCACTTTCAGTTTGTGTAGGCGTAGTTGGGTCAATATGTAAATCGTAAGGTGGAGTTGTTGTATTAACAAATGGAGGCAGACTTGTAACTGATGATAATTCCAATGGTGAAACAAGAGCCTGGTACTCACCTAGTGTTTGAGCAGTATTAGTACCATCATAATAAATTAAGTTAGTAGCAGAAGGCGTTCCTGCATAATATAAATTATTATTAGTAGTTGCTGCAAGATCAGTTAGGGTTGCTGTTCCACCACCACGGAAAACAATAGCATCTGCTCCAGCTGAATTATCAACATTGTTTACAAAAATATTGTTACGTAAATCAATGCTTGTAGGAGATGTGCTTGGATAAAAAACAGCACTAATATTACCTGCTGCAGCTGTATAGTCTAGATAGACTGTGTTGTAATACAAACCTATATTTGTACCACTGGATAGATATATTCCTCTCGTTCCGGCAGCAGTACTTGTTGAATTTGGTGCTTTAACGTCCGAAATAAAATTATTATAATAATAATGATCCGTTCCTGAAGCACAATAAATTCCATAAAGAACAGAACTAGAAGTAGTGGTGCTTTCTATATTATAAATATTGTTTTCGTAAACATAAGAAGCTGTTCCGGAATAATCGTAAAGTGTATAGATAGTACTTCCCCCAGTGTTCGAATAAATATTATTATTATGAATATATTTTGTCGTCGAGGATGTCGGATATGAATATAAACAATATAACGAAGAGGTACCATTTGTATTATTGTATATATTATTATTATAAACGTTTTCTGTTCCGTCTGACGCAGTGTTATATTGACGCAGAAGGTAAGTTGTACCGCTTCCTGGTCTGGTAACGTTGCGGATAGTGTTGCCATATATGTTTACAGTAAATGCCGATCCATTATTGTACAATATGTACCATGTTCCGGTAGAAGTTGAGGAAATATTCTCGATTATATTATCGTAAATATTAATCGTATTATCAGTTCCGGAACTACCCATTAAATTGTAAATACAATAAACACTACTCGACGAAGCATCTGATGTTACTGTTACTGTATTTGAATATATATCGATATTAGAATTATTGCCTGTCGAAGTGTATATTCCATACATTAAAGATGTTGATCCAGTGCCGCCGTTGATCGTGTTATTAGCAATTTTAAGATTATTCTGGTAAATGGCATAAATCACATAGCAGGAAGAACCACCACCACCAAAGTCAGTAATTGAGTTTCCACCATCAACACCAATTTCAATATTCTGGTCATAAAAATCGTACGGTGCTGATGCAGCATCACCTCTAACCTGAATACCACCATAACAATCGGAAATTGAGCAACTGAATACTTTTACATCTTCTGTGCGTCCCCCGGTAGATGTAACAGTAGCATCGTTTGAGCCAACCTTATTTGAAATGTAAATTCCATAGGAATATATGGTAGCCTTATCTAGTGTAATAGTACAATTTTTAATTGTAACGTTTTTACAAGCATCATCTCCCGAAGCCTTTTTCAGGTAGTAACCATATTCCATAAACTGATCGCCGGTAGCTGCTACATTCTCCTGCAAATCGATAGCATCAAAAGTTATGTAATCACCCCCATCGATAAATATTATACCATCACCGTCAGCACCATTAGTTGTTGAGGACGCAATTGTTCCTAAACCTGAGGCGGTAATTAATGGATTTGCACCTGCACCTGATTTCTGAAAGATGATTGGATCGGATGCTGTTCCTGTTGTCGTAATATTTCCTGCTGAATCAGAAGTGAATGTTTCAGTATGACCTGCAGTAATGTTAAATGCTACTCCTCCAGTTCCTACTCCAACTTGATTCAAAGAATCAATAGCAGCTTGAATTGTTGCAAATGGAGTACCTGGGATTGTATA
>JAPHUI010000094.1 GCA_026193755.1 Ignavibacteriaceae bacterium
AGATACGAAATGGCCTTGATAGTTTAGCAGCTCTTTTAATTAAATCTTTTTTCTTCATTAAACTTTCCTCTCAAGTTGTAATTATTTAATTTCCTTCCACAAGATCTGTTTTTTATTAAATAAAATTAAACTTAAATTAAAAAATAATCTATCTCACTAGACTTCTTACAATATATTTAATTTTGAAGTAGATATTTTTACTAACAGTTATACTATTGATTACATGTTCAATTTTCAACGGAATTGCTCAGTCGGGAAAATATTTAAAGTATAGAATTATAGTTGAGGGAACCTATATTAGAAACCTTGGTAACTTTAGTGAAGATTGAGGGAGTGCAGCTGGGGAATACATTGGTTATGGTTTCTCAATTCCAGCCCATAACTTGCTTATTTTAAGAACAGGTTTTATCAACAACATTTATAAACTTAATATTGAAAAAGCATCGTTAACGATAATCCCAATTGAAATTGGAGGAAGATATTATTTTACTGATTCGAGGTTTATGCCCTTCTTCCAGTTTATGAATGGATTGAACATTATTTTTGAGAATACAAATCTGGAGGGAGAAAAAGAAGATAAAACATTGGTTAAATATGCATGGCAGGTTGGGATCGGAATAACAATCAACCTGGTTGAAAATTTACGTGTCGATGTTGGAGCAAATTATCAGTCCAACTTTTATATGACAGAAGCAATGAATACTGGATTTGAATATGTGTTTGGAATGGGCTTTGCACTTTAATAATTATTTTCCGGGAAGCTCGGTTGAATCAGAATTTAACAAACTCAAATAAGACTTTACAGGTATTATTAATACTTGCTTCATTTACTGTAATTGTAGCAGGTATGAAAGCTGCTGAATCTATTATTGTACCTTTCTTACTGGCAGTTTTTATTTCGATTGTCGCGTCACCACCATTTTTCTACCTCCAAAAAAAAGGAATACCAAAAGTTATCGCATTACTTATTGTAATACTTGCCTTCTTATTTTTCATTTTTCTAATTGGTCTTCTAATAGGAACTTCAGTAAATGATTTCACTTCAAAGGTGCCAGTTTATCAACAAAAGCTCCAAGGCCAGACTCAGGCAGTTGTTACCTGGCTAATTGAGAAAAAATTTATTGAACCCGATTTTCAGCTTTCAAATGTTTTTAATCCTAGTTCGGTTTTAAAGATAATTGGCGATACACTTAATCAAGTGAGTGGATTATTTGCAAATGGATTCCTGATACTGTTAACAGTTTTATTTATGATGCTTGAAATAACAAGTATACCAGTTAAACTTAAAAAGGTGTCTTCCAATCCTGAGAATTCTATTTTACGAGTTCAATCCGTTTTTCAAAACATCAATAAATACATTGCAATTAAAACCTGGATAAGTTTAGGAACAGGAATACTCGTTTACATTTTACTATTAATTATTGGAGTAGATTATCCTCTGCTTTGGGCAGTGTTAGCTTTCGCACTTAATTATATACCCACTATAGGTTCGATTATAGCACTGGTTCCTCCAGTTTTACTTACAATTATACAACTTGGATTTATTGAATCGCTGATTGTATTGGTTGGATACTTGGTTATCAATACAATTATGGGAAATATTTTGGAACCAAAATTTATGGGTAAAGGTCTGGGACTTTCTACATTAGTCGTTTTCCTATCTCTTATTTTCTGGGGTTGGGTTCTCGGTCCAATCGGGATGCTACTTTCAGTTCCACTTACAATAGCTATAAAAATCGCAGTTGATAGTTCTGATGAAACCAAATGGCTCGCTGTTCTGTTAGGTCCTGAAAATACTGAATAGTTTACATCAAAATAAAATAATTTATCATTTTATGAATTTAATTTGAGGTGAGAGTGAGAACATATTTAGTTAGACTAGGACTTGCGATCTTTTTTCTATCTTTTCTATACATAATAATTTCATGCAGTGGGGCTACAACAGAAATTATTGGTGAGTGGCAGGAAGATAATTATCAAAAAGGAAATATTGAAAAGGTTTTAATTCTTGGTATTTTCAATAAGGATAAACCATTAATGCGAAGAAATTTTGAAGATGGTATTGCTAAAGCTTTTATGGACGATGGAATTTCAGCAACCCCTTCAATGGACAAAATGCCGTATGATCAAACTATAGATTCCACAACCTTTGAAAAATATTTTAAAGACCTTGATGTAGATGCTGTTATTGTTTCAAGACTCGTTGGTGTAGATCAGTCGCGTGACTTCAAATCAGGATATCTTTATACAATTCCGTATAATAACTATTATGGATTTTACGACTACTATTATGCAGGTATTCAATATGCCAATACATCGGGATACTTATCAGAAAATGTGGTAGTAGTACTCGAAACAAATATATACGAAACTAAAAACAAACGACTTATCTGGAGCGGAATTTCAGAAACTGTGGATCCTCAAAAAGCTTCCGATGTAATTAAGTCATTCGGCAATGAACTGGTTTCCAAGTTGAAAAAAGAAGGATACTTCAAATAGTATTCAAATTCTATAATTGATTTTTAGGAAAAATTTATGAGTAATTATTTACTCATCTTAGCTTTGTTTCTCTTTGTCAGAAGAATAATAATTTTTTTTAGTATTAATTTATAAAATAAAGGATTGGTTATGATTAAATATATTTTAATAACGGTAATAACTCTGATTTTTCTGGCAGGTTGTTCTTCCGTCTCTGTTACAAACGACTATAACCCGGGTGCTGATTTTTCAAAGTACAAAACTTTTGCTCTTTATAAAGGAAAAATTGAAGGAAGTGCATTGGAAGCTGCACCGTTGGTAAAGAAAAGAGTGATGGAAGCAATAACCAATGAAATGATAAAGAAAGGGTTTACACAAACCGATACCAGTGATGCCGACTTAATAATTTATGCTCAAGCCGGAACAGCCGAGAAAATGAATGTTACTGATTATGGATATGGGTACGGCGGATGGTGGGGTCAAAATCCTTATGGAAGAAACATCGACGTTTCATATTACACCCAAGGCTCATTAATAATAGATTTTGCTGATAATTCAAAAGATGAACTAGTATGGCGAGGAATTGGTACTGCAGTTGTTCAGGATAGAGGTACTCCGGAAGAAAGACAACAATTCATCGATGATGCAGTAGCTAAAATATTAAGTCAG
>JAPHUI010000159.1 GCA_026193755.1 Ignavibacteriaceae bacterium
CTTATAATGATTCAACTTTTTATCATTTATAAAATTACATTAAAAATATTTTCAGAGGAAGTCGCCAAAATTTCTATTCTGCTTTATATATTTTACTTTAATACAGTTGAATTAATGCTGTCAAATTATACCGAACTTTTGTTTATACTTTTGATTTCCACATCAATTTACTTTTTTCTACTTAATAAAAATTATTCTTTAGTCTTATCAGGTATTCTCCTGGGAGGGGCTATTGCTGTAAGACCAGCGGCCTGGGCATTACTGTTTGCCTTCCTCGTTTTGCAAATAATTAAAGGATATAAAACAAGGAGGCTTTCTCCATCTTATTTTTATTTATACACAGGTTTATTTGTCTTCATTCTCTGCTTTGGGTTTTGGACGAACTCACACTTTGGTAAATTTGAATTTACTTCGACGACGGGTCCGGTTAATTTACTTTTAGGAGCAAATGATGATGTAACCGGCGGATTTAATTCAACAGTTTTTGAAAAAGGCAAAGCCGGATATATTGGAAATCCAGATTCGATGACTTTCATTCAGAAGGGAGATTTTTATCAGGATGCAGCATTAGAATGGATAGCAGAACATCCTATAAAGTGGATACTCCTTGCACCTTTAAAATTTGTTCACACATTCGGATGGGATGATATTGGTTTGTCTTATTTACTTGGATTAGGTGATACAAACTTCGCAAAAGTCGTAAAAATTATAATAACTGAAAACAACTTCGACAAAGCTCTACCAAACTCCAATACCATTTCTAAATTAATTTACCTTTTTATTTTGTTCGTAAGTCATTTGTTTTATTACCTGATTTTAATCTGCATTCTGCTTGCTATTTATAATCTGTTCAAGAAAAAGTTGATGAATGAAGGTACGATTTTGATTTTACTCTTTTCATTTTTTTCAATATTGATGATATTAGTTACGGTTGGAACACCACGATATAAATATCCAATTTTTATTATGCTCCTTCCTATAGCAGCTTATTATATTGAAATGAAATTCAGACTTGGAAGACATAAAATTGAATTACAATAGCACAAGAAATAATCGTTATCTCCTCTTCATCCTGATAATCATTTCTGGCATCATAGTCCGGATTTATTTTCAGGTCGGGCACATTTTTTCTGACGATGCTTACTATTCTTACCTGAGTTACTCTTTGTTAAAAGGAGAATTCGCAAAAGAATATCTAGGTTATCCGGTCTTTTCTTTACGTGTTGCATTTTTAGGATTAACATCTGTTTCAATGAAAATTTTTGGAACAAATGAAGCATCAACACTATTATTCCCTTTTATATTCTCTGTAATCAATATTCTTTTGACTTACAAAATTGCGCGACTTTTTACAGAAAATGATAAAGTTGCTTTGTTTGCAGCATTTCTTATTGCTTTTTTCCCGACTGATGTAATTTTCTCAACAATTGGATTTCCTGATTTAATCAACGTGTTCTTTATAAATCTTGGGATCTACTTTCTTCTAAAATCTTATATGCAGAAAAAAATAATCTGGGCTTACGCAGGCGGAATTTCATTTTTTATTTCAATGCAGTTTAAGGAAAACATTTACTACACATTTATTTTACTCATTTTTTTGCTGGTGTATTTTTTATTGAAGCAAAAACAATTTATTCCACAAATTTTAATAGGATTATTATTTATTGCAGCTAATTTCTTAATCGAAGGATTTGCATACCTTCTTTTGCATAATGAATTCTTATACCGGATAACAATCACAAACATCAACTACAACTACAGCTTTTACGATTTCTTCCCTTATACGGCTCGAAAACTATCAGGTTCAAAAAATTATTTTAAGAATCTTTTTGATCAGATATTTTTTATAAACGCGAAATCTGTTTTCTTAAGAAGATTTTATTTGTTTCTTCCTTTAGTCTCAGTTGTTCAGACTTTTTTCAGCTTCAAAAAGAAAAATCATAAACTGCTTCTCTTCTGGTTTTGGGGAACTTCGATTTTATTGATTGTGTTCACAACTTCCTTCACTGAATATAAACCGTTGGATTTAACAAGAAGCTGGTATATTTATCCACTTCTTATGCCGATGGTTATTCTTTCTGCAATGTTCATACATCGCTTTTCTAAACTTGTAAGGAATGGATTACTTGTCATTTACCTGCTTGGAAGTTTGATAATGTGTTTTGCATATCAGAATTTTTTCGATGTGAAAAATTTAGATACTCTAAAATCATTTCTAAGGGAGAATTCAACAAAGATGATTTACACAGACCATTTTACAAAGTACAGTGTTGATCTAATACGGGGTTATGAAGCCGACAATTCAAAAAGAATTATGGGTAAGGATTTCAATTTCAATCTGGTAAATAAAGGCGATTGGATTCTATTCAATAATAAACATATTGAAGAACTTGAAATGCAAAAGTACACCTTCCCTGATTTTAGCATTCTTAATATTAATAATTTTAGGAAAGTGGCTGCCTTCAAAGATTTTATTTTCTATGAGAAATCAGATTGAAATTTTCCTCGTTATTCCTACAAACATTTTTGTAAATTTACTAAATTGATTTAACACCAAATACTTATTGAATGGAAATAATAGAATACTCTGAAGACTGGAAAGATAAATGGGACCAATTCGTATTGGAATCCAATAACGGAACGATGTTCCATATGCAAAAGTTTTTTGATTACCACAAACCTGGTAAATTCACTTTTAATCATCTTATTTTTCTTGATTGTGGAAATATTGTCGCATTGCTCCCAGGTTCACGAATTGGAGACCTTTATGAATCACCGATTGGTGCAAGTTATGGATCAATCGTAACAAAAGATGTTAAATTCGCTGAGGCGATGGAAATTATCTCAACACTTTTTGATTATGGAAGGAAAGCCGGGATAAAAAAATTTCTTTTAACATCTGCGCCGCGAGTTTACGAACGACACCCAAATGAAAATCTTGACTTTGCAATGCTCTGGCAGGGATTCAATTATGATCTTCACTACATTTCCAGCGCAATAAAATTAGAACCGAACGAGGATATCATTTCCCGTTTTCAACAGACTGTCCGAAGAAATATCCGGAAGACCTTGAAGAACCCTGATTTAAGAGTTGAAATAAACGATCGTTACGATGAGTTTTATCCA
>JAPHUI010000085.1 GCA_026193755.1 Ignavibacteriaceae bacterium
AAGACTGACTTCTACAGTAAAATCTTTAGGTCTTTACGAAGCCGTAAAAGTTGGAACAGGAAAAATTGAAGGAAGAAATATTGCTTTTGGATGTATGGACTTTCAATTCATAGGTGGCAGTATGGGTTCAGTTGTTGGAGAGAAGATTGCTCGCGTTATTGATAAAGCTCATAAAAGTAAAATTCCACTGGTAATTGTATCAGAAAGCGGTGGTGCGAGAATGATGGAAGGGGCTTACTCACTCATGCAACTCGCTAAAACCAGCTCAAGATTGACACGTTTAGCTGATGCCGGAATTCCATATATATCAGTTATCACTGATCCAACAACTGGTGGTACGACGGCAAGTTACGCAATGCTTGGTGATATCAATATTGCCGAACCAAACGCATTGATCGGGTTTGCCGGTCCACGTGTCATCAGACAGACTATCGGGAAAGATCTGCCGGAAGGATTTCAGAAATCAGAATTCTTATTGGAAAAAGGATTCATTGACGTAATTTGTTCAAGAAAAAATCTCAAAGAAACAATTAACAACTTACTTGAATTGATGACTTGAGGTTGTCATTAAAACCATCTCTTCTGCAAAAGAAATTCAATCAATTTCTAAAAACCTAAAAGCGTCGGGTAAAACTGTCGGTTTTGTTCCGACCATGGGTTACCTGCACGAAGGTCATTTATCACTAGTAAGAGAATCCAAAAAAAAATGTGATGTAACTATCGTTTCGATTTTTGTTAATCCTACCCAGTTTGCTCCTTCGGAAGATTTTAAAAGTTATCCGCGCAACCTTGAAAAGGATAAAAAACTACTCGAGGTTAAAGAAGTAGATTTCTTGTTTCTTCCTGAAGTAAATGAAATATACCCAGGTAATTTTCAAACTTATGTTAATGTTGAGCACATCACGCAGAAACTGGAAGGTGAATTTCGTCCTACTCATTTCCGTGGGGTTACAACTGTAGTTATGATTTTACTTAATTCTGTTCACCCAAATTTTGTTTTTTTCGGTCAAAAAGATGCTCAGCAAGCTGCTGTTATTAAACAAATGGTAAAAGATTTGAAAGTTGATGTTGAGATTGTAGTATGTCCAATAGTACGCGAAAATGATGGTCTGGCGCTCAGTTCCCGCAACATTTATTTATCTCCTGAAGAAAGAAAAGATTCACTGGTTCTATATCGTTCGCTTGAATTAGCAAAAAAAATAATTTTTTCAGGTGAAAGAAGAGTAAATGTTATATTGTCTGAAATGAATGTATTAATAAGAGAAGTTAAGTCAACTAAACTCGATTACATCCGTATAGTTGAATCGGATTCTTTTGAATTAACTGATGAACTTGTGGAAGGAAATGAATTTTATATTTTGATTGCTTGTAAAATTGGTAGGACCAGGTTGATTGATAATATCAGAATTACAGTATAGTCTTCAAAGAAGTTTATTTATTCAATTCATAAATTACTTTTAAACCTTTTAGTACGAGCACTTCTTCGTAAGTAATATTGTGTTTAATGTAGGTAAGAATGAATTCAGCATTTCCTCCCGTAACAAAAATAATGGGTTCAGTACCTTTACTCATTTCTTTTAGTCTATTTACTGTTTCGTTTATCATTCCAATAGTTGCAGTAAAAACTCCGCTTAAAATTGAAGAATTTGTTGAATTACCAATTAAACCGGCATAAGAATTTAACTCAGGAATTGGAAGTTGTGCAGTTTTTTCATTTAGAGATTTCAGCATGGTTTTAATTCCCGGTGCAATCAATCCTCCAACGAAATAACCTTTCGGCGACACAGCATTTATTGTTGTTGCAGTTCCAAAATCGATTGTTAAAATGTATTGATCCTTTAACTCAATATTCTCTTTCATCACAAAATCATATGCTCCGACTGCAGAGCAAATTCGGTCAATACCTAAAGTGTCCGGTGTTTTATATTTTATTTTGAGATTTAGTTTGCTGTGAATGTTAGCGCGGAAAATGGAAATCTTTCTTATTGAAATTTCATCAATTAATATTTTCTCTTTTTTCGGGCTGACTGAACAAAAAGCGGCTTCAGAAAAGGTTTTGCTTTTTAAGTAGTTTATTGTTGATTCAACATCCGGGTGAATTTTAAATTCATTCAGCTCATCATCATTGAATAAAGCAGATTTAATATTGGTGTTGCCGATATCGAGCGTAAGGAGCATCAGATAAGACTCACATCACCAAAATGTATTTTTTCAATCACATCATTTCTTTTTAGAAGCAAATAACCATTATCATCTATGTCATAAAATGTTCCTGAAGTTGACTTCTCACCATCTGTAATTGTTATTTTATCTCCTATCATTTTGCATTTATTTCTCCATTCTTCCAGAATAGATTCTGGCTGTTCCTGCATTTTCATTAATAGTTCTTCAAAAGTATTAAGCACTTCAGCAAGAACTAATTCCCGATCAATATTTACTTTGCTTTCAAGTTTTAGTGAAGTCGGAGGATAATTAAAATCACCCTGGAATACTATCTGATTCAGATTTATACCGAAACCAACAACGACTCTTTCTATTTTACTTCCTTTCACAGTAGTTTCAATTAATATGCCTGCTACCTTTTTACTATTGATTAAAACATCATTCGGCCATTTTAACTCGGTTCGCAATTGATAAAGGTTTTCAATAGCGAGCGCAACGGTTAGAGAAGCGGCTAGGTTTAATTGATTAATATTTAATTCAGCAACAATATCCTTTGCCAATAAAATTGAAAGTGTAAGGTTTAAACCTTTTGCACTTTGCCAGGTTCGGTCCTTTCTTCCTTTCCCCTTTAATTGTTTCTCGGCAAATAGTACAGTCCCTGACTTTTTGTACAGTTTTTTATTTGCAAGCAAATCAGAATTAGTAGAGTTAATTTCATCACAATAAATAAAATTTCTGCCAACAAATTCCGTCTCTAATTTTATATCAAAACTATCAAAATTAAACATTCATTTTCCAGATGTTTTAATTAAAATTAATCATTTAGTTCTGAAATATATAGAACCACTGAATGAAGAAGTTCGAAAGTAATAAATGAATGAGATTTTGAGATAATAAAAATATGTCACTTTAATTGTCTTTTATCAAACAATAAGCGCCAAAATGGCAAAATCTCTGACCCACCTAATCATTCTCTTAATAAATTAGAAATGAGTTAAGTAATTTATTTATAATGAGTTAGAGAATCTAATACACGTTGGCACTCATATTGGATATATTATAGTTAACTGATTAAGAAATTAAGTAATAAATATTATAATTAACACAAAGGAGTAATCAAATGAGTAAAATTATTGGAATAGATCTAGGTACGACTAATTCATGCGTAGCAGTTATGGAAGGAAATGAGCCGGTGGTAATCCCAAATTCAGAAGGTGGAAGAACAACACCCTCGGTAGTTGCTTTTACAAAATCTGGTGAACGTTTAGTAGGTCAACCAGCAAAACGTCAGGCAATTACTAACCCAAAAAATACTGTTTTTTCTATAAAAAGATTTATGGGCAGGTTTATAAACGAAGTTGGTACGGAAAAGGGCGAAGTTCCTTATGAAGTTGTTGCAGGTGATAATAATTCAGCCAGAGTAAAGATACAGGATAGGATTTATTCACCTCCGGAAATTAGCGCGATGATTTTGCAGAAAATGAAAAAGACAGCAGAAGATTATCTTGGACAGCCTGTCACTGAAGCAGTAATTACTGTTCCTGCATATTTTAATGATTCTCAAAGACAGGCTACAAAAGATGCAGGTGAAATTGCTGGTTTAACAGTTAAAAGAATAATTAACGAACCAACCGCTGCTGCATTAGCTTATGGCTTAGACAAGAAAACGAAAGATCACACAGTTGCTATTTATGATTTAGGTGGTGGAACATTTGATATTTCTATTTTGCAATTAGGTGAAGGTGTTTTTGAAGTAAAGTCTACTAATGGCGATACTCATCTCGGCGGAGATGACTTTGATCAGAGACTAATTGATTATCTCGCAGATGAATTTAAAAAATCTGAAAGCATTGACCTCAGAAAAGACCCAATGGCTTTGCAGAGACTGAAAGAAGCTGCCGAGAAAGCTAAAATTGAATTGTCTTCAGCAAACTCTACAGATGTAAATCTTCCTTTTGTTACAGCTACACAGGATGGTCCAAAGCATTTGAACATAAACTTGAGCAGATCAAAATTTGAGCAGCTTATTCACGATCAGATTGATAGGACAAAAATTCCTTGTCAGCAGGCTATGAAAGATGCCGGAGTTAGCCAGTCAGATATAGATGAAGTAATTCTTGTTGGGGGTTCAACAAGGATTCCTATGGTTCAGCAGCTTGTTAAAGATTTGTTTGGAAGAGAACCTCATAAAGGTGTTAACCCGGATGAAGTTGTTGCAGTAGGTGCCGCAATTCAGGGTGGAGTACTGGCTGGAGATGTTAAAGATGTTCTTCTTCTGGATGTTACACCATTGTCGCTTGGCATTGAGACACTTGGAGGTGTAATGACAAAATTAATTGATTCGAATACGACAATCCCAACAAAAAAGAGTGAAATTTTCTCAACTGCATCTGATAATCAACCATCTGTAGAAATACATATTCTGCAAGGTGAACGATCAATGGCAGCTGATAACAGAACTCTTGGAAAATTTCATCTTGACGGAATTCCACCTGCACCAAGAGGAATACCGCAGATTGAAGTTACATTTGATATTGATGCAAATGGCATTTTAAATGTAGGCGCAAAAGATAAAGCTACTAATAAAGAACAAAGTATCAGGATTACTTCCTCGAGCGGTTTGAGTAAGGAAGAGGTTGAGAAAATGCAACGCGATGCAAAAGAGCATGCTGCAGAAGATAAGAAGAAGAAAGAAAGTATCGATATAAGGAACCAGGCTGATAGTTTGGTATTTCAAACCAAGAAGCAAATGGAAGAGATGAAGGATAAACTTCCAGCAGATTCAAAATCAAAACTTGAGTCTGAAATAAAGAAAGTTGAAGATGCTGTTGCAACGAACAATACAGATCAGATTAAATCTGCAACTGATTCTTTGAATAAAGTTTGGAATGAAATAGCATCAGAGCTCTATAAACAAACGAGTCAGCAGCAGACTGCAAATCAGCAAAGCACAGGTGCAGAGGAACAGCCGAAAGATCAAAAAGATAACGTTCAGGATGCTTCATACGAAGTGGTTGATGATAACGATAATAAAGATAAGTAATATTATTCCAGAGGGATCAGATAATGTTTTGATCCCTCTTTCATTTATTTTGAAACGATAATAGATTAAAGGAACTACAAAATGTCACAGAATAAAGAAATAATAGCTGTAAAAAACTTAAACAATAATTCAATTGAAGAAATATTAAGAACACAGGAAAGTGTTTCACCTTCCTCAGATATTTATGAGAATCCTGATGAATTTATCCTTGTTGCAAATATGCCAGGTGTTTCCCGAAATGAAATCCAGGTTAAGGTTATAAATGATTCACTGAATATATTTGGAAAAATAAATTACGATGAAGCAGTTTCAAGAGATTATATATTAAATGAAAACGAGATAGGCAATTATTTTAGAAAGTTCAAAATATCTGACGCTATTGATAAAACAAAGATTAATGCAAAATACGATAACGGACAATTAATGGTAACCCTTCCAAAACTCGAAAAAGCAAAACCAAGAAAGATAGAAATATTATAAAAATTTAATAATGATTATTGTGGCTGTCTTATGTTAAGGACAGCCTTTTTTATTTATAAATAAAATAAGCCTGATTCAGGTTGAATTTTAAATCTAATAACCTTCTCAAAATTAAAATGCTCGCTAAAAGACTTCGGCAGCATATGGTTTTCTTTTTATTGCTTTCATTGGTTTTGATGGGGACTTGGTGCATCCCACCTAAATGGACTGAAAAAGTTATACAGGAACTAAAAGCAAAGTATATAGTAGAGAAAATAGAAAAAAAAGATAGTTGAGATAGTGGTATTATTAACTTTAAAAGCCCGCTTTTTAGCGGGCTTATTTATTATTAAATTTCTCCAGTCTCTCACTTTAATGTATTATTTGTTTCAGTGCATACATTTGATCAAAAACATAGGGTTATCTTTATAGATTTATTGAGAGCCATTGCTGTCCTTCAAATGGTTCAGGGCCATACTATTGCTGTTTTTCTTTCCGAAGAATTAAGAAACACAGATTTACCCGTTTATGCAATATGGTATTTTCTCCGCGGTATGACCGCACCAATTTTTATGTTTACGGCGGGTACTGTTTTTGTTTATCTCTTTAGATCCGTTAAGAAAAACTTCAACGAAAATTACCGGGTTAAAAAAGGAATCCGCAGAGCATTCCTTTTAATATTAATTGGCTACTTACTTAGATATCCAACGTGGAAAGTTTTAGATTTTTCAGAAGTTACCACTGATAAATGGCAATTATTTTTTGATGTAGATGTTTTACAGCTTATTGGTTTCAGTCTATTAATTTTACTTGTTATTTTATTTATCACAGAGAAGCTAAAATTAAACTATACAACCACATTCATTATAGGTGCAAGTTTTGTTTTTCTTGTATCGCCATTTATTGAAACAATTAACTGGGATTCTTTTTTACCAGCACCCGTTGCTGCATACTTTTACAGTGGTTCTGGTTCTTTATTCCCTTTATTCCCGTGGATGGGTTATGTAATATCGGGTGGCGTACTGGGCAGTTATCTTGCTCAAAATCCGATGGTCTTTAAAACTTCGCGCTTCAGCATAATACTTGCAATTTACGGTGCAGCATTTACATTAACAGCATTGCTCAGTGCATTATTACTTAAAGCTTATCAGATTCAAATAATTGATCCGCAGGCCGAACCTAATACAATATTATTCCGTATGGGTTTTGTTCTAATGCTCACGGCTGTTATTTCATATATATCGTTAAAAGTAAATAAAATCCCGCAGCTTCTGATTCTTGCAGGAAGAAATACACTTCTGGTTTATGTTGTTCATCTGGTTATTCTCTACGGAAGCGCATGGAGCCCGGGACTTAATATTTTATGGGGTTATAGTTTCTCAGGATGGCAATCGTTTTTTGCTGCTTTAATTATGATATTACTGATGATATTTACGGTGATGGGAATACATAAGCTGAAGATTCGTAATAAAGAGCTTGTGACATAATTATATTTAAAAAATTCAGTTAAGATTAGAATTCTTTTTCATAAATTTAATCAGGAATAAAAAAAAATTATAAAAACACCTGATGCGCAAGTCCAAATCCACTAATCCTGAGATTTCTGAGGAAGAAAAAAAAATCGAGCAATCCCTTCGCCCTTTAAACATTAAAGAATTTGTCGGACAACCAAAGATTACTGATAATCTTAATGTATTTATTTCAGCTGCAAAGAAAAGGGGAGAAGCTCTTGATCATACATTGCTCACCGGACCTCCCGGATTAGGAAAAACTACTCTTGCATATATCATTGCCAATGAAATGAGTGAAAAATTAAAAGTAACCTCCGGACCAGTGCTTGAGAAACCCGGTGACTTAGCAGGTATACTTACAAATTTGGAAGAAAAATCTGTGCTGTTTATTGATGAGATACACCGATTGAGTCCGGTTGTTGAAGAGTATCTCTATTCAGCTATGGAAGATTACAAGCTTGATATTATGATAGACAGCGGTCCTAATGCAAGAACAATTCAATTAAGTTTGCCGAAGTTCACTCTTGTGGGGGCAACAACAAGAGCAGGAATGTTAACATCACCTCTTCGGGATAGGTTTGGAATAAAATTCAGACTGGATTATTACGAAGCAGAATATATTCAAAAAATAATTTTACGCTCAGCTAAAATATTAAACGTAATTATTGATGAAGATGCTTCATTTGAAATTGCTAAACGTTCCCGAGGAACACCAAGAATAGCAAACAGATTATTAAGAAGAACACGTGACTTTGCTGATTTTGACAACAAAAAGAAAATTGATTTGGAAGTAGCCAGGAAAGCATTATCTGCACTGGAAGTAGATGATTACGGTCTTGACGAGATGGACAAGGAAATTATTCTTGCAATAATTGAAAAATATAACGGTGGTCCGGTTGGATTAAATACTCTTTCGGTTGCTGTTAACGAAGATCCGGGAACAATTGAAGAAGTTTACGAACCATTTCTTATTCAGCAGGGTTTTATTCAAAGAACACCCAGGGGAAGAGAAGCTACTCATCTTGCATATAAAAGATTTGGCAAAAATAAATTTAAACAGGGAGATACCGAGTCTCTTTTTAAATAAAAAAATTCTGTTCGACGATTTATCATAAGGATTAAATCTAAATGAAATTAAAATTTTTAATTCTCGAAGTCTTTTTTATTTTATTTTCCTCTCAATTATTTGCTCAAAATGAATTATACATTCCGAGAAACATCAGATCAGCATACGAAAAAGGCACTCGTTCTTACGATGGAAAACCTGGACCAGAATACTGGCAGAATTCTTCTGACTATAAAATAGATGTGGAATTTGAACCTTCAGCTTATCTTATAAAAGGAAATGAAGAAATAACTTATCACAATAATAGTCCTGATACGCTTAAAACAATTGTGCTCAGGTTATACCCTAATATTTTTAAAAAAGGAAGTGTAAGAGATTATGGAATTGATCCTGATGGTGTTACAGACGGAGTTTCTGTAAAAAAACTTATTATCGGGAAGAATGAAATCAATTTAGAGAAAAAAAGTGTTTACAGAGTTCTAAACACAATTGCGATTGTTTCACTTCCTGAATTTATTCCACCCAAATCGTCTGCAGTATTAAAAGTAAACTGGGATTTCAATATTTCACCAAAATCAAAATTAAGAATAGGTGTGTATGATTCAACAACTGTTTTAGTTGGTTACTGGTATCCTCAAATAGCTGTTTATGATGATATAGATGGCTGGGATTTCAATATTTATAGCGGGCAGGAAGAATTCTATAATGATTTTTCAACTTTTCATGTTAACATAACTTTACCAAATAATTTTGGTGTTTGGGCAACAGGTCAGCTACAAAATCCCGAGGAAGTTTATTCAGAAAAAATATATCGAAAATATTTGCAAGCCAATGAATCAGATACGGTAATTCACATTATCACTTCTGATGATTTTTTCTCTTCATTTAAAAATAGTAGAGATAAAAATATTTGGAAGTATAAAGCTGAAAATGTTTCTGATTTTGCATTCGCAATAAGTGATCATTATTTGTGGGATGGTGTTACAACTAATCTAAATAATGCTGAAATTAAAAAAGTATTCGTTCAGGCAATTTATCCTGCTGAATCACCAGATTTTAATAAAGTTGCTGAAATCGCTAAGAATCTTGTCAATTATTATTCTAAAGAAATGCCAGGGATCATTTTTCCTTTCACTTCATTTATTGTGTTTAATAATGGCAGAGAAGGCGGAGGAATGGAATTTCCTATGATGATTAATGATGGTTCATATGATATTTATGAAAACACGGTTTCACTAACAGCGCATGAAATGGGTCATCAGTATTTTCCGTTTTATGTTGGAACCAATGAGCAGAAGTACGCATTCATGGACGAAGGATGGGCAAACTTTCTTTCTTCAAGCTATATGAAAAAAATGGCGAATTTTAATTCCCGTTTGGCAAGAAATGTAGCTACGTACGAAAATTTAGCCGGTACTGAGGATGATATTCCTGAAATAATACCATCACTTTCTCAAGCATACGGAGCTTATCGAAACTCAGCCTATGACCGCCCCTCAGTTGCTTATGAAATATTAAATGATATACTCGGAGATAAACTTTTTCGAAAAGCATTCAAGGAATATATTAATAGATGGAATGGTAAACATCCAATCCCGTACGACTTCTATTTTACATTTAATGATGTCACAGGACAGGATTTGTCCTGGTTCTGGAAACCCTGGTTTTTTGAAATTGGTTATCCTGATCTGGCAGTTGATAAAGTTGAAGTTCAAAATGGAAAAGCAACTATTAAAATTAGAAATGATGGAATAATGCCTGTCCCGGTAAAACTAACGGTTGACTATGAAAACGATGCAAGTGAAGCCTTATATTTTAAAGCTGATGTCTGGAAGAGTTCAGAAAAAGTATTTACTACTGAAGTCGTACTTAAAGGAATTTTAAAGCAAGTAAAATTGGGAGATGTAAATATTCCTGATTCAAACAGGGAGAATAATCTATATGTAGTTCACTAGAGAGTAAGTCCTTAAATACTTACTCTTCCTTTTTTTTCCTTGGTCTTCCACGTTTCTTTGGAGCAGCTTTTGTAGTTTCAGCTTTTTCCTCTTTTTTCTTTTTTGGTTTCTTTTCTTTTTTAGGTTCTTTTTCTTTGGGTTCCTCTTTGACCGGTTCTTCCAGCTTAATCGTTTCTTTTTCTTTTGACTCTTCTTTTTTAATATCTTCTGTTGGTGCTTCTTCCTTTGGAGTTTCCTCTTTAGTTTCTTCTTCCTTTGTTTCGTTTACTTCAATTTCTGCTTTTACAGGTATCTCAACAATTTCGGGAACTTCAGCAACAGTTTTTTCTTCAATTTCAACTGGTTTAATTTCTTCTTTAATCTCAACTATCTCGGGTTTTTTAATTTCAACTTCTTCGACCTTGGTTTCAGCGATTACCGTTTTTTCTACCACAGGTTCGGGCTTTGCTACTTTTTTCTGCTCGACATGTTTAGGTTTCTCTTCTAATTTTTTTCTGGAGCTGAGAATCCTTCCCTTTTTTCGCAATCTTGTTTTTCCATATGAATGTTTAAATCTTTTACCTTTTTTTGATTTTTTGTCGCCTTTTCCCATTATTCGCTTTCCGGATTGTTTATTCTAAAAAATTTAATATACAATAATACTCTGCTTGGTACTAACTTTCAATTATTACAGAAACTAAGATTATCAGCTATTTCTATTGGTATAGAACACTTTAATGCTTGTAATAATCATACTAATATATGCAATTAAAAATAAAATCCAGTTAAAATCGGTTGGTCTTGCCTCATTAAGATTACTGCCACCTAGAATTATTTTAATGCTGTCTTCCATAAACGTATAAAGAATAATAAAGATAGATAAACAAAATATTATCCAATTGAATGAAGTAATTTTAAATTTGACTTCAATTATTAACAAATAGGCGACTGTAATTAATAATAAAGAAATAAGAACAGGTGTTATAACAGGACCCCACCAGGGTAATGGTATCAGGAATAGTATATCCCATTCGAATAGCGATTTAGGCCAATGGATAAATAAAAAAAGCCAGACGTAATAAAATATATCCCAGATTGCGAATGCAAATATTGAGTAACCAATTCTTTTTTGCCAGGTATTACCAGCTATTAAACCAATAAGGAATAACATTACAAGTGTTGCAGCTTCACGTCCAATCTCAATAATCGTATATGGATCAGCTAAAAGTGGAGTATCTCTCAGAAGATCTTTTATGCCATACATTGCCCGCAGGTAAACAACAACCGCAGATTCCAGATATGCCATTGCAATGGAGAATAATATTATCCAGATTAGGTTTTTATTTTTTGACATTTTTATAATTAATTATCTTACTGATTAGACCGGAAAATTTTTCTTGAAAAATAAATTGAAATTGAACCAAAAATACCAAAAATAATTACTGCAAATGCAAATAGTTCCACATCTGCGAAAAGCAATCCCGGACCGTAACTTTGTCTTTCAATAAATGATATCAGGAAAAAGTATGCAGAAATTAGAAAAAGCAGAATAAATAGTAATCCCAAGACAAGTAATATTGAAGCGAAAAAAGATTTACCACGCATTATAAGTTTTACTTATCATTTTGTTTAGAGTTGATGAGTTTTTCTATTTGTCTTCTGTGCCTTAGAATGTGGACAATTGCATGTTCAAGTAATTGTTCCAAATCATATTGTGGACCCCAACGAGCTTTAATTTTAACTTTCATAATTTCATCATCAGAAAATTCCCCTTTGCCTTCAAGTGTTTCTGCTGTGTAAGCAAGCATTTTGTCTAACTCAAGAATGAAATCGTTTTTAGAATAGAGTTTTCTTTCTGGAGAGCTTTTGGGAATTGAAAACCAATCCCGGATGTAATTCGCATAACCATATCCTGAATTGGTAACGTGCGAAACTATTGTTTGAACTGAACGACAGTCCTCGTCCTTTGTATCCTGATCGATAATCTTTTGAAAATCCTGTTCAGAAATTTGTAAGATAAGATTTTTCAAATCAACTGCAGAACGCTCATATTCATCCATAAGCGCACCGACTGCACCTTTACGGTATTTTTTTTCCAAAGTCATATTTTAACTTTTTATTTTTTATGCTCAAGTACTTGTTTCAAGTAAATCAATATAAGCTTTATCAACCAAATCTTTTTTATCAATGCCTAACTTTTTTAGAAATTCATTTGCTATTGAAATACCTTCATTTTCATTTTGCTCATTACTCAGAACTACTTCCAATTCAAGGAACGTTCCAAGATTTTCGACTTTATCTAAGTGTATTCTTGTATTTCCAACAATATACAAAGATCGATTTTTTTTAACGACTCCGCGTATGCCTAAACTAGTTTCCAAAATCTCTTTAAGAGCTATAGGATTATCAGTTTTATATAACTTATAATCAGACCGCTTTGGTCCGGCAGAATCATTTCTAAGATAGTAAATCAATTCGCCTTTCTCTTGTGAAAAAATTCTGAGCTTTAATCTGCCAATATCTGTTTTAAAGAACGTATCTTCATGAAAGATCTCTCCTGTTTCTTTAATGTCTAATTTTTCTACTTTTCTTCGAATAACTTCTATGTTAGAAATTCTAGCTTTTATTTCGATGTTCGCTGGCATATTGGGAAATGTGAGAAAAAATGTTTTAACTTTATTTATTATATAAGTAAGACGTATCTAAATATAAATTACTTTTAATTCAAATTTGAATAAGATTTTAAATAATTTAAAATAAAAAGACCACCTAAGGAGGTGGTCTTAAAGTTTTGTTATTTAGCTGTTCTTACTTCATCAATATCATCTTTTTAACATCAATAAAATGATTATTTCCATCAACTCCCTGAACTTCAAGTTTGTAAAAATATACTCCACTAGTTAATCCCTTAGGATTGAATTGATATTCATAACTGCCGGTTTCTAAAGTCTGATTTACTAATTCAGATACGAATTCACCAAGTATATTAAACACCTTTAAGCTAACCTTACTTGTTGCTGGCAACTCGAACTTAATCTTTGTAGATGGATTGAATGGGTTCGGGTAATTCTGCGACAATGAGTAATTATCAGGTAATCCTTCATTAGTATTTTCTACAGATACCGGAGGCGAGCAACCATAGGCAGCCCAAACATCAAATGGACCGGTAGGTACGAAGGTCGCAAAACAACTATCACCGGCAGCGTATCTGAATCCTGGTTTGGGACCTACTAATCCAGAAAGAATACTTGTGCCATTCATCATACCAACATTTTGAGGCCAGACACCCAAATTAGTTGTTCCTATATAACGCAATGAATCAGGGCTTCCATCCAACCTCCAGGCAAAATAGTGTTTTGGTGAATTCCTTACACCTACAATATCGGGTTGCCAGGAATTGCTTGTTACACTTCCCTGTAGAGCCGCTTCGAACATTGAGTTGAAGTTTCCATAATTAATAGTCCGGAAATATTTAATTCTCCAAACATTATTTGTGTTTTGCCTGAATACGCAAATTATACTTCCATTGCCATTACCATTGGAAGATAGTCTTGCATATTGTTTATAATCACCTGCCTGGCTGCCACGGATAAATCCTCCGGCTCCGTCTGCAGTACCGGGTCCATTATAAATATCACTTTTTGCAAAGAATAAACCCGTACTGTCAGGTACATTTGAGAATGAAACAATTAATGAATCTGAACTATTATTGAAGTATGCTATATCAGAATGAAGATCTCTCTGGTTGTTGTCTGATTGGGAATACCACCAGAACTTGTCAGCCTTATATGCAAATGTAGGTGTTACTGTATATGGATTTGTACATCTTAATGTTTTTTGTGTATTAACACTTGAAGTCCCTGCACTGGAATCAAATGAAGCAACCATATAAACATATGCGTTAGTACTGTAAGTTGCGTTATCAGAAGTTATTCGTGGACGGTAGTATCTTTTGGTTGCATCATCTCCAGGCCAGGAGAGAGCAAAAAAACCACCACTGAATGTCGGCGTCTGTAAAATCATGCCACCTGTACGCCATCTTCCAGTTCCTGCATCGTTTCTGTATCCGTAAACTACCCATACATATTTTTCACCAGTGGAACTTTCAATTATTTCCATATCCATTTGATCATAGTTTATCCAATCTGTTCCACCAAGTTTTCCCCAACCATACCAGGTCCAATTCGCACCATTATCATCTGAAAAATATACTCTAATAGTATCGGCAGCACCAGTTGATCTTATTGAAAATGCTGACCAAATTCTACCGGCAGTTGAACCATTCTGTTCTGTTGTGGTTGCGTGCGAAGAAATAAAGGATGAACCGGAATTGAAGATTTCCACGTTTCCTATGAGATCTGGTGAGAACGGAGGATCTTGGTTATTAGCAAGTCCAATTTCACCATTATAATATTCACCGGGTCTTGAAACAGAATTCGGATTTAAAGCCTCAAGTCTGTTTTCAAGTTCCATAATTCTATTGAAAAGACTTCTGTCATTCTGTGCTCTTAGTTCTCTGATTTCATTCCTAAGCTGAATTTCTTCAGCTGTTGCCTGATGTACTTCGGGTAAACCCGACACATCATCAGGATTTATAGAATTGTTACCTTTGAACTGAACTCTTGTATTAAAGAGTCCTGTTTCTTCCTGGGCAAAGATACTCTCTGAACAGAATAAGCCCAGAATTAAAAGTAACGAGAAAAAGTGAATGAAATATTTCATTTACTACCTCCTTATTATTGGTTGATTAGTGTATGATTAAGTTCTTCCGAACTGTTTAAATAATCTGAGTGAATAGATCTTTGAATATTGTATTTCGTGAGAATGGAAAAAGAAATTGAATTGTAGTATTAAATTGTATCCAGAAATCATTTATACCCTAGTTGATGAAAAATTATCGTTATTAATTAGACTAACTTTAACAAAATCTATGCTAAAAGTAAAACAAATACTCTTAAAAACAAATATTAATTTATTTTAATTCGTTTTTTTAATTTATTTCCCGTTTATGCTTATGTAAGTATTATTAGACAATCGATTTATTTTTTGTTTCACCTCATTTTTGATTACAACAATTAGCTTTTATTACATCAAATGTTGAAGAATTAGGAAATTTTAACCGTTACATTTCTTTTTCTGCTATGACAGTTTTGTTCTTTACAAATTGTCCCTGCATTCTATGCTCATCCGTAATGTATACTATTCCTTCCTCATTGTGTGGTTCACCATAGACGGAATGAATGGATTTTAATCCACCTAGCCATTTTCTGGCGTCTGTAATGTAAACGAGGTCGCCTGGATCTGCTTGCATTTTTTCCATATCGATTCTTGAAAAATTAACTATATCGTCTTCTCCTTCTTTTATTTTCCAAGTGATCTTTACCTTTTCACCTTCACGATCATTTATTTTTCCACCTTTAAAGAATTCTTTTGCTGCTTTTATTGACCAGGCAGTAAGACCTTTTGTTTGTTTTTCTTCATCATACTTAACATAATAAGTTACTGAGAGTGCAACAAGGATTACCAGAGCTGCAGCCAGTAGTAACATAATAATTATTTCCGCATAAGAATCGGGATGGATTTCCATTATCGAAGTACTGAAGATTAGACCGACAAATAAAATTCCGGCTATTCCAGTTATAACAGTAAAAATTTGTTTATGATTGGTTTTGGTTTTCAGTTTTGCAACAGTGTTCTTTAACCACGGATTTGCATAAACAACGGAAATAGCAACGATACCACACGCAACCAAATTGTACAGTGCACGTATATAGGTGTATGGATGAATTTTGTCCATTTCAATTCCTTGTGCAAAAGGAGCAATAAGTATGTGTGGATGATTCGCACCCATTATCATCAGGGTAACTCCACCAAGAAAAGATGCAATAACCGCAGCCGGTGTAAAACGTCTCCAGAAAATTCCAAGGAAAACTGCAACTACAAGCGGCGGTGTAAGAGTTGAGTGGAAAAATCCATGTGCCTCATAAACGGTTGGAAAACCTTCGAATATCAAAACAGAAAGAACTCCAAGTGCAGTGATGACGATTGAAGAAACTCTTGCGGAGAATAATTCATGTCGGTCTTCTGTTTTTGCATCTTCATCGTATTTTTTTAGCCATACTTTTATTGGGCGGTGAATATCGTTTATATATATGGCTGCGCTTGCATTAATTAGAGTATCCACAGTCGACATTAAAGCTGCAGTTAGAGCAGCCATAATGAATCCGAAGACACCGGGAAGAGCTACAACATTTGCGACTACTACGAAAATCTGGTCAGGTGAAGTATTAGGAGGAATAAGATCGGGCTTAACAAGAGAGATTGCTTTTCCGATCCACCCAGCATTACCAACGACTATTGCAGAGATAGGAAGCATGAAAAGAATATTGAATGTCGCAGCTTTTCTTCCTTCATCAACACTCTTAGTTGCCATAAAACGCATGATGAGACCCATATTCATAAACAAGAAGCCGATGGAACCGGCGACACCATCCTCCCAGAAAATTCCCACGAAATTAAAATCGGGCGGGGAATTAAAATTTGCGAGCGGCATTTTCCATGAAGTCGGAAGTAAATTCCAAAAAACATCGAAGCCACCTAAAAAGTGTAAACCGAGGAAGAAAAGAAATAGCCCGGCGAATAACAGAATAAATCCCTGCAGTAAATCTGTGAATATAACAGCCGTTTGTCCGCCGAAGGTAATATAAATTCCTGTTATAACTGCGATGAAAATAACTACACCCATGAGTGTTATGTGGATGTTCATCCCAAGTAAAGTTAAGCTTTGGGGTAACATCGGTATCATTGCTTTACCGAGAGTCAAAAATCCTATTCCAATGTAACCGATCATATAAAACATCAATAGTATAGTTGCCAGGAATCGTGCAGAAGGACTGAAACGTTTTTCAAAATATTCGGGTATTGATCTGATCTTCGTGTAAACAATTATTGGTAGCCATCCAAATAGAAAGAAAGGAACGAAGAACCAATCATTTATGTAGGTCATCGTAGAAGAAAAGCCATTTTCAAAACCTTTGGCTGAGTATTTAACAAAACTGTGACTTCCAACTCCCGTTGCCACTATTGAGAATGCAATCAACCACCAGGCAAATCTTCTACCGCCAAAAAAGAAATCCTTTGTGCTTCTATTATATTTTCCAAAGTAGCTACCGAACGCCATAATTATTATGAAGTAAACAATAATTACTATCCAGTCGGTAGAGGTTCCAATACTGTGAAATGTTTGATGATCCATAAACTAAAAATATAATGCGGCAATTATTAAAATAAAGTGCAGAGCAACGAAATAGAAAAATCCGAAGAGCATTATACGATACCATTTTCTATGTCGCTTTATCGTAAGATCAATCGCACCCATTTTTCTAATAAGATAAATCCCGGAAAAGAAAAATATTCCGCCGACAACATAGAGATATATGAAAGGAAACCAGGAATCAAAGAATGATAGCATTTAAGAAATTTTATTTCAAATTAGTGATTGAGATTTTTCCGTTGAAAGTTATGAAACAGGTAATAAAGTTTCAAATTAAATAGCTATAAAAAATTCAAATTCGTTATTCTGTTTTTATTTTCAGGCTAATAGTTTTTCAAGACTCTTAAACATCAATTCTTTCATGCTTACTGATTTACCATCCGATGCTAATTGTTTGATAATCGTTCCATACATTAATCCCCAGCTCAAATGAACAATATATGAGGGTAATGCCGGCTCCATACTTTCAATTCTTCCGGTGTATATTGAACTTAAAATTAGTCCAACGACTTCTTCCTCAGTCCTTAAAAATTTTTGGAGAATTTGCCTTTCCTTTTCAAGAGAATCATTCTCAAATAAAGAAAGCATTAATTCATAGACAAGTCTGTATCTTTGATTAACCGTTTCCTTGAAAGCAAAATACTCGAGTAACCTGGCACCTACCGGAGTATCCTGATTATTGAAAATCGCTTTTATGTCTTCGATATATTGTTGAGTTTCCCAAACGATGGAAGAGTAATAAAGCTCGTCCTTCGATTTGAAATAATGATAAATAGTCGGTTTGCCGATTCTAACATCGCTGGCAATTTCATCAAGTGTTGTTTTACCGAGCCCATGCCTTCCAAAGCGTTTGGCAGCAGCACGGACAATCTCTTCCTGTCGGTCTTTAGACAAAACTGTTTCTGCTAATTAGTTCTGGAAAATAATTCGTCGATAATACCTTCTTCAGTCTCTTTATCGATGCTTGTATCCTCATCTGAACCATCGCCGGGTTTTGTATCGAAGATATCGTCGATTCCTTCATAAAACTTATGCTTTCGGTCGCGTTTATTTTTTCTGTAGCTACAGATAAATTTTGAGCTAAGATAAACGGCTACACCTGCACCGATTAAACTTCCGATCAGTACTCCATACAATAACAGATTTGATTCTTTTTCCTTCATCTTAAAGCCATTTTAAATTTTTTAATTGCATTCGAAATATATAAATCCACAACAAATAAGCAATCAAAAAT
>JAPHUI010000334.1 GCA_026193755.1 Ignavibacteriaceae bacterium
ATGCTCAAATTTAGAAATAATCATTACCAGAGAGAAACCAGTTCACAATGTTACAAGCTTTTGGTTTAATCTCCCTGAATTTATTTCAAGAATTGAGACGAGTTTGATTTTGGCAAGGATTATGCGGATATGTTTTGCATATATTTGTGGTGTAACTTTTATATATAATTGATTTTACAAATTAATATGAGAAATTTAGATAGATTTATTGTAGTCGGAGACAGAGTCCTGGTAAAACCTCAGGAAGAATCTTCGAGAACTTCGAGCGGATTGTATCTTCCTGCAGGTGTTGCAGAGAAAGAAAGGGTTCAAAGCGGTTATGTAATGAAATCTGGTCCGGGTTATGCGACATCAACTGAAGTAGAGGATGAACCATGGAAAGAAAGTTCGAGTAAAGTAAAATATATTCCGCTTCAGGCTAAAGAAGGGGATCTTGCAATATTTCTTAGAAAAGAAGCAGTTGAGATTGAGTTCGACAAAGAAAAGTTTTTAATAATACCACAATCTGCTATTCTTTTACTTATACGTAACGAAGATTTTTCGGTGTAATTGGTTATCTCTAAATATTCGAATTAATTAAAACCAAATTCCCACTCAACTCTTTCACCACTTAAACTTTTTTCTTTGGGAACATTTTTACCTTTGGAAACAGGTTTGTCATCGTGTTTATCTTTTTTAGCGTCGGGGTAATTAGTGGTGTTTTCTTTAGTTGAGTTTTTATCAGATTTTAGCTTGAAAGTTTTAGGTGTAATCTCCAGATCATTATCATTATTTATTAACTCGGGTATATTTTTTAATAGTACAGGTTGATCTAACGAAGGATCTATTGGTAATTCTTCCTTTTTACTATTTAAATTTTCTATTTGTATAGTTTCTTCCGGAATTATTTCTTCTGGTATTGTTTTTATTTCTTCTTTAGATTCAAGTGCGGATTTGTTTGGTGATTTTGAAGAAGTTTTTTTGGAATGATTATCCTTTTTCTTACCATCCTCACCTAACTCATTAATTTCATTTTCAAGTATTTTTTTATTTTCTATATCTTCAAGAGCAGTATTAACGCTACTATACAAAGGAAATATTTTTCCGATGGAATTAAGAGTTAAGAAAATACTTGATTTGTCAGTGGGTTCTATGATTAAAAGATTACGATTTTGGGTTTTCAATTTTTTAAAACTACTTACCAGTACACCAAGGAATGTAGAATCCAGATGTTCACAATTACTCAGATTTACTATAATATCCTTATCTGTTTCAAGAATTGCCTGTGCCAGATAGTCTTTAAATTCTGCAGCTTCGTTGAGTGTCGCTCTTAATAAATTAATATTAAATACAACAGCATAATTATCTATCTTTTTTTCTATTGAATGCATTTTCCTTATTTCCTTTTGTTTTTTTAATCAGCCTAGGGTATTTTTTTTCTCAACATGAGAATCTAGATTAATATTTAATTTCGCAATTTTTAGGCCGTTTTATCCATACGAAATCAAAGCGTTTAAGGCAAAATAATCTGTTTTACAAGCATTGCTTTGCAGATTTTTCCGGTGATTATTGTCGTTTTTGAATAAATAACCTTTACTTAAAGATGAAAATAAGGATTGCGATTAATCAAATTTTTTATTTGTTAAACAAAATTAGTTATGGTTTACGAACCATGATTGGAGTGAGGAACGAATCATCGCTTCCTCTCTGCTTGATAAATAATAAGCAAGGCATAATAGTAAAAATGACATCGATAAAATGTTTATGAGATTAATCACAACGATAATAACCAGCATCAGTCATTCTATCCTTAACGAGAAACAACCATTAAAACTGCTAACAAAATTGAGATTACCAGTACTAACTTTGTTAGGCTTAAAATCCTGTTCTCTTTGGTTGAAACAAATTCAGAGTACTTTGCCAGATCTACTGTCACACCCTTCTCTGTTTTTAAATGCATCATATGTTCTCTCCAATTTTTAATATGTTAGTACTAATTTAACTTGTTGTATTTTTCTTACTCGAACCAGGAAACAACTCTAAAACCACCTGTGCCGGGATAAAACGGAGGAGACATAAATTGAAGTCTCCAATCATAGCGGTATTGTTTTGTAAAACCCGATTGAATACCTTTTGAGCTAAATGTTCCTACTGGCTGTCTATAATTTTGTTGTATTCCGCCAAGAAGGTTTATATCTCCACCGACAGGTCTGTTTTTATAATTATATGCACCGAAACCCCACTTTTCACTAAAAACAGATGCTTGAATATCAATATTATTGTTATTGGCAGCATTTTCAGTGATCCACACATAATTTTCTGCAACTATCCCAAATAAATCTGTAGAATTTGGATCCGTCAGTGGATTTGTGTCGTAAACTATATTATCATCAAGCCAGATACTTCCTTTGCCTGTAGAAGAAGAAGAAGAAGAACATCCTAAAGTATATCTTCCTTTGACGACTCCTTGAAGTCGTACTACACAATCTTTTGCATATATAAGACCATTGGGTGCAGCAGAAGGTAAATAGAGAGCTGTATACTGATTCGAATATTTATATTTGTAACGTAGTGAATCTCTATCGAAA
>JAPHUI010000370.1 GCA_026193755.1 Ignavibacteriaceae bacterium
CGGTGAATTTGGAATTGCGGTTTGAAGGTTCAAAAAGTTTTGATGAACAATACATACAAATTCAGATTTGGAAACTTGTGTTTTATGATTTATCTCGTTTGCAATATCTAATGCTGAAATTCTATTGAAGTCGTAGTTGTGAAAATGAAGTATATCCAGGGAAAAAATTACGAGGTAACAAAAAAGAATAATTCTTTCAATCAGAGTACGATATTTTATGACTGAATTTTCCATAATTACAACTACAAGATTAAATTTTTCCTTACTTAAATCAAGCATATTATTTTTGGAAAGGTTGAAATGATTAGATAAATCCAGCTCGATTAGATTGTTTATCAAAGCACCTTTTAATAGATTTGTTTATTAAAATTATAAGCTTCCCAAGGTAAAATGAACATTTTCAAAGGTGTAGATTATTATAATATTGAGTCTCTTCTTACTCCTGAAGAGATAATGATTCGTGATACTGTTCGTGAGTTTGTATCGAACGAAGTTATTCCAATAATTGAAAAACATAATAGAGAATCAAATTTCCCGATTCATCTTGTTCCTAAAATGGCAGAGCTCGGGTTGCTTGGAAATACCCTTCCAGAAAAGTATGGATGTACCGGGCTTAATTATGTTTCTTATGGATTGATCACTCAGGAACTGGAAAGAGGTGACAGTGGAATTAGAAGTTTTGTATCAGTTCAAAGCTCGCTTGTTATGTATCCCATTTTTCGTTTTGGTAGTGAAGAACAAAAGGATTATTGGTTACCGCTCCTTGCAAGCGGGGAAAAGATAGGTTGCTACGGTCTAACCGAACCTGATTACGGTTCCAATCCTTCTGGAATGATAACTAAAGCTGAGAGAGTCAATGATGGATTTCTTCTTAACGGTGCAAAGATGTGGATAACAAATGGTACAATTGCAGATGTTGCTGTTGTTTGGGCTAAATTGGATGGAGTTGTAAGAGGATTTATTGTCGAGAAAGGAATGAAAGGTTTTACAGCACCCGAAATGAAAGGAAAACACTCATTAAAAGCTTCAGTAACTTCTGAACTAATTTTCGATAATGTTTTTCTCCCTGAAAAAAATCTTCTTCCTAAAACAGAAGGTTTGAAAAATGCGCTAATGTGTTTAAATCAGGCTCGTTATGGAATTGCATGGGGAGTGGTTGGTGCAATGTTGGCCTGTTATGATTCAGCATTGAATTATGCAAAGAGTAGAAAGCAGTTTAGCAAGCCTATAGCCGGTTACCAGATAACTCAGGAAAAACTTGTTTATATGCTTACTGAAATTACAAAAGCTCAATTACTTAATTTACAGCTCGGAAGAATGATGGATAAAGGTGAAGCAAAGCATGTTCAGGTTTCAATGGCAAAACGGAATAATTGTGAGAAAGCTCTGGAAATAGCTCATGTAGCAAGAGAAATTCATGGTGCAAATGGAATAATTGATGAATACCCGGTTATGAGACACGCTGCAAATCTGGAGTCAGTCAAAACTTATGAGGGAACGCATGAAATGCATACTCTTATTATTGGTGAGGATATTACCGGGATTTCAGCATTTGAATAAATACATTAAAATCTAATATGAGTGAAAAATTAAAAATTACAGAGGCTCTTACATTTGATGATGTTTTGCTTGTACCAGCAAAATCATCTGTGTTACCGCGGGAAGTCGATGTATCTACACTGCTTACTCCTGATATTAAATTAAACATTCCTATTATTTCAGCAGCGATGGATACTGTTACAGAATCTAATCTTGCTATCGCTATGGCAAGGGAAGGTGGCATTGGAATACTTCACAAAAATATGAGTATTGAACGGCAGTGTGAGGAAGTTGATAAAGTTAAGCGTTCTGAAAGTGGAATGATTCAGGATCCTGTTACACTTACTCCAAATAAATCGATTGGAGATGCATTAGAATTAATGAGAAAGTACAGTGTGTCGGGTATACCAATTGTTAATGATTCGAGGAGATTGGTTGGAATACTTACTAACAGAGATTTACGTTTCGAGCCGAATGCAAAATTGAAGGTATCACAACTAATGACTAAAGAAAACCTTGTTACTGCACCATTAGGTACGACACTTGAAAAAGCAGAAAAGATTTTACAGCAATATAAAATTGAGAAACTTCCAGTAGTAGATAAAAAGGGAATTCTCAAAGGTCTTATCACTTTCAAAGATATAATGAAAAAGAAAAAACATCCGTATGCTTGTAAAGATGAGCATGGTAGATTGAGAGTGGGAGCAGCAGTTGGTGTCACCAAAGACACTTTTGAAAGAATAACAGAACTGATTTCTACTGGAGCCGATGTAATTGTAATTGATACGGCACATGGTCACTCAGCAGGAGTAATGAAAGTAATCAGGGAAGCAAGGAAAAAATTTAAGTATGCACAGTTAATAGCTGGTAATATAGGCACTTATGAGGCAGCGCTTGATTTAATAAATTGTAATATTGATGCAATAAAAGTGGGTATTGGTCCGGGTTCAATCTGCACAACTCGAGTAATTGCTGGTGTCGGTATTCCGCAGATTTCTGCCATAATGAATACATACAGTGCTTCAAAGAAAAAAGGTATACCAATTGTTGCAGATGGGGGCATAAAACAAACCGGTGATGTTGCCAAGGCACTTGCTGCAGGAGCACATAGCGTAATGATTGGTAGTCTTTTTGCCGGGGTTGATGAAAGCCCGGGAGAAACAATCTTATATGAAGGCAGAAGTTTTAAATCTTATCGCGGGATGGGCAGCATTGGTGCGATGAAGGAGGGGAGCAAAGATCGATATTTTCAAGATGTTGAGGATGATATTGGTAAGCTGGTTCCTGAAGGAGTTGAAGGACGCGTACCGTACAAAGGTCCTGTCGGAAATACAATCTACCAGCTTGTTGGTGGATTGAGGTCAGCAATGGGCTATTGCGGTACAAAAAATATCAATAGTCTAAGGAACAATTCGAAATTTGTAAAAATAACTCCTGCAGGTTTAAAAGAAAGTCATCCTCACGATGTTATAATAACTAAAGAATCACCGAATTATCAAATTAAAAGATAATCATCTATAAAAGTTACACTGATTAATGCATAAAGTTCTTGTTGTTGCATACTATTTTCCGCCAATGGGACTCAGCGGAGTTCAACGAAGCCTAAAGTTTGTTAAGTACCTTAAAAATTATGGTTGGGAACCAACTGTTATTACAACTAGTGAAGTAGGTTATTTTGCACACGATCAATCCCTTCAAAAGGAATTGAACGAGACTGGCGTTAAAGTAATAAGGATTGGTGGGAAAGGACCTAACTCATTCCTCGCTCGTTTCGGAACTCTGAAGTTACCGCGAGAGTTCATTCGTAAATTATTAAATAAAATTAGCCAGACATTTTTTATTCCAGATAATAAAATATTCTGGTCCAGGAATGCAGTTAAAAAAACAATTGAATTAATAAACGGTGAAAATTTTGATCTTATTTTCGTTACGGGTCCCCCATTTTCACTTTTTTACGAATTTTCAAAATTTAAAAAACATTTCCACATTCCTTTCTTTTTTGACTATAGAGATATTTGGTATGAGAGTTATTTTGCCTTCTACCCTACACCTCTTCATAAAATTCTTCATAAAAAAATGGAGTATAAATCACTAAAAGCTGCTGATAAAATTTCTGTTACTAATAGAATCGCAAAGGAAAAATTAATTAAAACTTATAATTTTCTAACTTATAACGACATTATTATCATTTCTCACGGCTTCGATCATGAAGATTTCGAAAAAATACCGGCTCAACCAAAATCCAAGAACAGAATGGCATTAATGTATTCGGGTATTTTTATGGTATATAATACACCTAAATATTTATTGAAAGCGTTTAAAGAATTAACTATAGAAAGACCGGATATTACTAAAAATATAGAGTTGCATTTTGTTGGGTTTTTGAGAAAAGAAAATGTTAACTTGATTCAAAATTTAAATCTTCAGGAGTTTGTTTTTGATCATGGTTATCTAAACCATGATGAATCAATTGCAAAAATTAAATCTGCGGATATTCTTTGGATGATGGTGGGGAAAAGAAAGAATATTGATTCGATATTACCCGGAAAGTTATATGAGTATATGGGTACTGCAAAACCGATTCTAGCATGTGTTCCAGAAGGTGCAGCGAAGCTTGCTTTAAGTGAGTATCCTGCTTCCTTTGTCTGTGAGCCTGATAATATTAATCAAATTAAAGAAACAATAATAAGATTATTTGATTTGTATAAACGAAATGAGTTTCCAGTAATTGATGAAGAAATAATTGCGAAATACAGAAGAGACTTTCTAACAGAACAATTGGCGAAACAAATGAATATCATTCTAAAGGTATAAAATTTATGAATGTAGTTATTATCGGCTCAGGTGGGCGGGAACATGCTTTGGCTCTCAAAATCAAAGAGAGTCCAACATTATCTAAACTCTATATCATTCCGGGAAATCCAGGTACAAATTTTCTTGGCCAGAATGTTAATATGAATTTTTCAAATCATACCGAGGTAATTGAGTTTTGTAAAGAAAAAAAAGTTGATCTTGTTATAATTGGACCAGAACAACCTTTAGTTGATGGGCTCGCAAATGTCTTGAGAGAGAATCAAATAAATGTTTTTGGACCTAATAAGGAAGCTGCTCAAATTGAATCTTCAAAATATTTCGCGAAGAAAATAATGAAGGAGGCTGGAGTACCAACGGCAAAATATATTCCATTCACATCAAATATGCTTGGAACAGCCAGAGAATTTATAAAGAATAAGAAATATCCATGTGTTATTAAAACTGATGGTTTAGCAGCTGGCAAAGGAGTGTTTGTATGTAATGAACCGAAAGAAGCTGAAGATGCTCTTAATTTAGTTTTTCAGGATAAAATTTTTGGTGAATCGGGCGAAAAGATTCTGGTGGAAGAGTTTCTGGTTGGTGAAGAGGTCTCTGTTTTTGCAATTTGTGATGGTCATGAATTTATATGTATGCCCGCATCACAGGATCATAAAAGAGTTGGAGATGGTGATACTGGTAAAAATACTGGTGGAATGGGAGCTTACGCTCCTGCCCCAATTGTTACTCCAAAAATGTTTGAAGAAATAAAAAACAGAATTTTATATCCTGTCTTGAGAACTTTAGATAAAAATAATGCAAAATTTATTGGTTGTCTCTATGCAGGTTTGATGATAACGGATGAAGGTCCAAAAGTAGTTGAATTTAATTGCAGATTTGGCGATCCCGAAACACAAGTTGTACTTCCAATTCTTAAGGGAGATTTTTTGGAATTACTTTATTCTGCTGCTTTGGGTAAAGTTATTATGGGTTCGGTTGATTATAATGGCGGATCCTCTGTGTGTGTTGTTGCTGCATCAGGAGGCTATCCTGATTCCTATAAAAA
>JAPHUI010000375.1 GCA_026193755.1 Ignavibacteriaceae bacterium
AGTGGAGTAGAAAAACTCAACTCCTCCCAATTAGATCCTCCATCTGTTGTTCTCATAAATACTCCATCTGTTGTTCCACCCCAACCCGGATCACCACCTGCAGCCCAACCTGTATTTTCGTTTAGGAATTCTACAGATTGTATCCAGAGTCTATTACCTTCATTCTGAAGCTCGAATTCAGTTCCGATGCCCGAATTTTTGTAAACAACTCCGTAATAACCAACTACGTAAACATTATAATCAATTGCTTGCCAGGTTACATCATTAAAGTTTGGTATGTAATAAACAACTTTTGGTAACCAGCTAACACCATCGTCGGTTGTTTCGAGAATAGTTCCGTCTGAACCAACGGCATATGCGTGTGGATATATACCTCTTGTATCTACATTGTAGAGATTATAGTTGTTATTTTGATACTCAATCTGCCAGGTGCTACCTTGATCAGTTGAATGAATAATGGTTCCTGCTTGACCGCAGGCTCGGTAATAAGAAAACTCTGTCAAATCTATTGAATAGAGGTCCCAGGAGGTTGGAGTTGCATGAGAAGTCCAAGTAGTTCCACCATCAGTTGTACTAATAATCAATCCCTCATCACCAACAGCCCAGGCATTATAACAATCAAAATGATCTATTGAATTTAAATCAAGCATAAAGCCCGGATTGAAAATATCCCAGTTTTCACCGCCATCTGTTGTTTTCAGAACCACATTATTATCACCGCAAATCCAGGTACATGCACCATATACAAAAGATACAGAATTTAGATTTTCAGTAGTAAGACCTGTATAGTCTATCCAGGTCACACCGTGATCACTGCTGTAAATGATAAGACCGTTATCCCCTACAATCCAGATTTCACCATAAGTATTTCTTGTAACTCCATTTAGAGTCTCGAAAGTACCTAAATCAACTATTTCCCAATTATTTCCTGCATTGGTTGTTTTCATAACAGTTCCCAAAGCACCTACTGCCCAACCTACTGATCCATCCATTTGAATGGCATTCAATTCATTCCCTTGAGGATAAGGATGCTGCCAGTACCAGCCTGTTTGTGAAAAAGTATTAAACTGAATTAAAATAAGGATGAAAGAGATGAAGAATAATTTTTTCATAGCGCCCTCCTATGAAATTACTCTGGAACATTTCTACCCCTAAGAGGAATATAAAGGAAAGAGTATAGCAGCAAGTAGAATAACTCGCACCATTTTTACCCCCAAAGTGCAGAACTATTTATTTTTAATTTTAATTTGCTAATAAAAATTTTTAGAAACAATAAAATTAAGCTTGATGATTGTTAAGTGTTTTTGTTTAACAACAAAAATTTTTTGAAAAAATAATTCAAACTAAAGTTGAGATTTTCATATAGTCTGATATATTTACAGATAGCTTTTGTGTTTCTCCATAAAAAATGGAATTGAATGCTAATGTTTCCATCTCCAAAAAGTTTAAATAACTTACTTTTTTCTAACCAGAATCCCTTTTCAGATATCAGAAAACAATTTCATTCTAATAATTATTATAAATTACTTTCATCAACAACTTAGGAGGATTAAAATGAAATTATTAATAAAAACTGCACTATTGTTTGGTGTTCTGTTTTTAACCAGCAGCACCTGTCTCGCACAATTCACAGCAGATATGTTGAATACCGAAAATGGTGTTACAAAAACCAGTAAGCTATCTGTACTGGATCCATACTATAGAATGGACATGGAAGAAAACGGTGAGGACATTTTTGTGATTGTCGATCAGGAAACTAAAGTCACAAGAGTTTTCAGACCTGCAGAGAAAATGTATATGGAAATGGGCAGCAGCGGAATGATGAGCCAGATGAATGATGTTTTTCAAAGCATCAACAACTTAAAGGAAACTTCAGAACCAACACTTGTTGGTACCGAGACCATTAACGGATATGAATGCGAGAAGTATAATGTTATTCGTGAGGGCAAAACTATATTAACCTACTGGCAATCACCAACTATTAAGTTTCCGCTCAAGGTCGTTAATCAAATGGGAGATGAGACGACTATGGAGCTGAAAAATATTAAGGAAGGCGATGTTGACAAGTCATTATTTCAAATTCCGGACGGCTATCAAAAAATGCAAATGCCGGGAATGAAATAGAGATTTATTTTTTTTAAGGAGAGAGAATCATCTCTCTCCCTTTTTATTTTTCTTTAGGTGTTGTTATCCTGTGAGCATTCCATACATACTCATAGTCATGCCACATTGATTTTTTATCCCTGTGAGTCCCAGTTTCTCTGAATGTTGCAAATGGTGTGTTTTGGTAAATTTCCTTTTTTGAAGTTACTCTTTCAGGAACTTCAATTTTCATTTTCTTACCTGTTGCCGGATCCTCAAACTCTTTAATCGTAACAAACTCTTTGCTCTCATAAATAGTTTCTTTACCTGACTCCTTTGCATCTGCACCGTCTTTACGG
>JAPHUI010000252.1 GCA_026193755.1 Ignavibacteriaceae bacterium
AAGCAGATCAACTTTATCATCTTCTTTTATTTTATCGTAATCTTTAGGGTCAGCAAATGTAAGCGGCAGCATTCCCTGTTTTTTAAGATTTGTTTCGTGAATTCTTGCGAAGCTTTTTACAACTATTGCTCTGCCACCGAGAAATCTTGGTTCCATAGCTGCATGCTCTCGTGAGGAACCTTCACCATAATTTTCATCACCAATTACGACCCAATTAATTCCTTTCGCTTTATATTCACGAGCAACTTCCGGAACAGATTTGGTTTCACCACTATAAATATTTTTTACTTTGCCAGCATCACCTGAATAAGCATTTATTGCACCGATGAACATATTGTTGGAAATATTATCCAGATGTCCTCTGAATCTTAACCACGGACCTGCCATTGAAATATGATCAGTTGTGCACTTTCCTTTTGCTTTAAGAAGCACAGGTAAATCAATTAAATCTTTTCCATCCCATTTTTGAAATGGTTTTAGAAGCTGTAAACGTTCGCTCTTTTGATCAACTTTAACTTCAACGCTGCTACCATCTTGAGCAGGTGGAATAAATCCGCTGCTTCCCTCATCAAATCCTTTTGGCGGCAGCTCTTCACCTGTTGGTGCATCAAGTTTTACTTTTTCTCCTTTTTGATTTACCAGCTCATCCGTCATCGGATTGAAGGAAAGACTTCCGGCTAAAGCCAGTGCAGTAGTAATTTCCGGTGATGCAACAAATGCCAGAGTTTCCGGATTACCATCATTCCGTTTTGCAAAATTTCTGTTGAATGAAGTAACAATTGTGTTTTTCTCTCCGGTTTTAATATCCATTCTTTTCCACATACCAATGCAGGGACCACAGGCATTTGCCAGAATTAGTCCGCCAATATCAGTTAAAGGTTTTAAAAGTCCATCTCTCTCAACTGTTGCTCTAACCTGTTCAGAGCCCGGAGTAATCGTGAACTGTGATTTAGCTTTTAATCCTTTTTTAAGAGCAAGTTTAGCAATGCTTGCAGAACGGTCAATATCTTCATAACTGGAATTCGTACAACTTCCGATTAAAGCCACCGAAATTTTATCAGGATAATTTTCTTTCTTCACTGCTTCTTTCATTTTAGAAATTGGCCATGCTTTATCAGGTGTGAAAGGACCGTTCAAGTGAGGTTCGAGTTCACTTAAATTAATTTCAATTACCTGGTCATAAAATTTATCAGGATTTTCAAACACTTCTTTATCTGCACACAACTCATCAGCAAGTCCTTCGGCAAGTGCTGCTACATCTACTCTTCTGGTAATTCTAAGATAGGAAGACATTTTTTCATCGAAAGGAAATACCGAAGTAGTCGCACCAATTTCAGCACCCATGTTACAAATGGTCCCTTTGCCTGTGCAGGAAATTGAATTTGTTCCTTCTCCAAAATATTCAACGATGGCTCCTGTTCCACCTTTTACAGATAGTATCCCAGCAAGCTTAAGAATTACATCTTTCGCTGAAGTCCAGCCGCTCAATTTACCGGTTAGCTTTACACCAATAATTTTTGGCCATTTCAATTCCCACGGCATTCCAGCCATAACATCCACAGCATCGGCACCGCCAACACCAATTGCAATCATACCCAAACCACCTGCATTCGGAGTATGTGAATCAGTGCCAATCATCATTCCACCAGGAAATGAATAATTCTCAAGTACAACCTGATGAATTATTCCTGCACCGGGTTTCCAGAAACCTATCCCAAATTTGCGTGATACACTTTCAAGAAAATTATAAACTTCTTTATTCTCTTCATTGGCACGAAGAAGATCGTCCTTTGCACCAACCTGTGCCTGAATAAGATGGTCGCAATGAACGGTAGAAGGAACCGCAGTTGTTTTTTTACCTGCTGACATGAATTGAAGAAGTGCCATCTGTGCAGTTGCATCCTGCATCGCTACCCTATCGGGTGCTAACTCAACATAATCTTTTCCACCCTTAAATTCTTTTGTTGGTTTATCCCATAAATGCGTATAAAGAACTTTCTCCGAATAAGTTAAAGGTCGATTCAGGACTTTTCTAATAGCGGTCAATTTTTCCCGGTAATTATTATATGCTTTTTTAATCATCTCTAAATTCGCTGTCATTTTAACCCTTTACTTTATGCAAGAATAATTTTTTTCTACTTCAAAATAAGCAAAAATGGTGAAATTTGCTTTAATGTGAGACTTACAAATGGCGTGCACGATTTTTGAAGCAAACTGATAAATCTAACTAAAACAACCTTTACGTTGGGAAAAATTTAGCAGGAAAAGGTAACGTGGAGAAAAATCCAATCTTAATTATAGACGACGAGCCTTCCTATTTACAATTAATGAAGGAGTTTCTGAACCAGGAAGGATACACGAATGTTTTAACTGAACAAAATCCTTTAAAAGTTTTACCACTTCTGGAAAGAACAGATATTGATTTAATTCTTCTTGATATATTCATGCCGGAGATGAATGGTCTTGAACTGCTTGAAAAAATCTATGCAGTCTATCCGCAGATTCCTGTTGTTGTAATTACCGCTGTGCATGAAGTCCAAATCGCATTAAATGCAATAAAACTTGGCGCTTATGAATTTATTACTAAACCGCCAGATACAGACAGATTATTACTGACGATACGAAGAGCATTGAACACAAAACTGCTTGAATCCGAACGTGACTCACTTAGAAGAGCACTTCTTGAACAGAAACCAAGCAGGAGAATTTTCTCAGATATTATCACTGACTCACCATCGATGCATAAGGTGTTTGAGCTGGCTGAAATCTTTGCACCAACAAACGAAACAATTTACATTGCCGGTGAAACAGGAACCGGAAAAGATATGATCGCAAGAAAAATTCACGATCTTTCTCCAAGAAGAAATAAACCATTTATAGCAGTAAATCTTGCATCTATTTCACCAAGTCTTTTCGAAAGCGAATTGTTCGGTTATAAGAAGGGAACTTTCACTGGTGCACTTGAAGACAAGATTGGTTATTTCGAAGCTGCAAATGGTGGAACTATTTTTCTGGACGAAGTTGGTGAGCTTCCTATGCCCTTACAGGGTAAACTCTTAAGAACGATTCAGTATAACGAAATTTACAGGATAGGCGATCCAAAACCTGTCCAGCTGGATATCAGAATTATTTCGGCAACTAATAAAGACCTTCTGGAAGCAGTAAACAAGAAAGAATTCAGACCAGACTTATATTATCGTTTAAACCGGGGTTACATCTACATGCCTCCGCTTCATAGAAGAGGCGATGATGTTGTATTACTTGCGGAACATTTTCTTGAAGTAGGAACTAGAACTTACAATAAAAATATTCGGGGTTTTTCTGATGCCGTTCTCGATGCATTAAGAAATTATTCTTTTCCGGGAAACGTACGGGAAATGGAAAATATTATACTGAATGCAGTGGCTAAAAGTTTTGATGAGACATACATAAATTCTATTGACCTTCCACGAGAATATATCAAACCTCCCGATAATGGAAACCACAAACCGAAACTGGTAAGTTTGGATTTAGCTGCTGAAGAGCACATCTTAAATGTAATGAGAACTGTGGGCAACAGTGTGCAAAGAGCGGCACCTCTGCTTGGAGTTAGTGAACGCACTTTGCAAAGAAGATTAAAAGCTATCCGGGAAAGACGGAATTGAATTCCAAGACAACGACGACGAAGTTATTATCCCAATTTTTCTACCTAAAAATCAGTAAATCTTACCTAACGATTATCCCTTAGTAAATATTTTTAATTTTTTTAGTAAAAATCAAATCTATTTACGACAATAGTGACGTGTTGTAAGGTACATTTATTGATTTTGTAATTGTCCAATAATAAGGGGTCATAAGATGTCAAGTGTACATTCATTTTTAAGCTTAGGTGCTCTTCTTTTAGTATCGCTTATTTCTCTCAGATTTAACTCTGCGGTACTGGAGAATTCAACTATTGAAACTGAGAATAAAGTTTATCTTACAGCCTTTTCATTAGCAAATGATTTGATAGAAGAGATAAAAATGAAAGCTTTTGATGTAGCTACAATCAAATTCCCAACTACAGACCCATCTGTATTGACTTCTCCTTTTTCTCTGGGTCCAGCTTCAAACGAACATTACCCAAACTTTAATGACATAGATGATTTCAACAATTATTGCGATACCATCACTGCTCCGCACGCTGAAAATTATATAGTCAGTTGCAACGTTTATTATGTTAGTGAATATAATCCCGATTATAAGGTTATGACACAAACATTTTACAAAAGAGCAGATGTTACTGTTTCAAGTCCTTATATGAAAAATACTATTCTATTATCATTCATTTTCACACTTAAATAATTATGAACGTAGTTTTAGATTTAGTAGGATCTGTAATAATTGCAGGCTTACTACTGTTAATGATGTTCAATGCGAACACTTATCAATCCAATACCAGGTTTGCATCTGACTCTGAGTTACAAATGCAGCAGAATGCAAAGACCCTTGCTGATATTGTAAGTTACGACCTGAGAAAAATTGGATATGAATGCAAAACAAATCCTTTTTTAGTCGCAGACTCTGAACGGGTTTCATACTATGCAGATATAAATAGAGACGGTATACAGGATGTAGTAACATACTATATAAGCGATACCACTCGTGCAAGTTCAACTCCAAATCCTGAAGACCGCGTTTTAATAAGGATAGTAAACAACGATACGATTGCCGGACCATCATTAGGATTAACAAAAGTAAGATTTTCTTACTACAATGATGTTGGAACCCCAACTTCAGATTTTAACGAAATACGTTTCGTCAAAGCTGAACTGTGGATTGAGTCTGTCGAATCGGTTGACAACGAATACTTATTTACTTACTGGGAATTAACAATAAGTCCGAGGAATATATGAGCGGAAAAACAATGATTATTCTGGCACTTGGCTTTTCAATTATAACTTCCTTTCTTATACTTAAATTGAATGCCAATTCAAAAGAAGGATTGAAAACAACCGTTGATCACTTTGAAAGCATTCAGTCACGGTTGATTGCCAATTCGGGTGCAGAAACTTATTTGGAGAAAATGAGAAGAAACAAATCTCTAAAGGGAATATTTAATAATAACGTCATTATGGGTGGTTATTATGATATTGATATATCCGGTCCAGATTCTTTACTTACAATTACATCCACAGGATATTTTGATAACGCTGTCCATCAATCTATAATCAGGGCAAGCAGAGAACCTGTCGAGTTGCCACCAACTTTAGGGGCACTTTATATCGTTTCTGATGTGCTTGGATTACAGCTAAACGGAAATCTTGATATTGGTGGTACAGATAAAAACACTGATGGAACATTAGGACCAGAACCTGCCTTACCAGGAGTAGTGCTGGATGACCCTTCTGATAGTGCCTATTTTATAAATAATATAAAATCAAAAATTGCTAATGATATTGAAGGTTTTGGTGGAAGCCCTAGTGTTTATTCAACTCCCGATACGACAGACTGGGAAGCTGTAGTTATGAATACAATTTTTGCCGCAGATATAACTGTTCCCTCTGGTACCTATTCATCTGGAACTTTTGGAACACCAACCGATCCTAAAATAACTTTTATGAATGGTGAAATTCATTTATCAGGTACTTGTCAGGGTGATGGAATCATGATAATTAATGGAAATCTTACAATGAGCGGAGATTTTACGTACAGAGGGATTATCCTGGTTTATGATAAATCAACAATCGATTGTCAAATTACTGGGAACGGTGGTGTTTATGGAACAACTATACTTGTTGGATCAAATGTAGATCTTCATGCTACAGGTAACGCAGGATTTTATTACAGCAGCCAGGCACTTAAGAATGCTCAACTAAATCTAAAATCCTCGAGGTTTGACATAGCAAGTTGGTGGGAGTAAAATTATAACAGCCCAATAATATCCTTATTGTTTAAAATAAAACAGCTAATCTTTGATTAGCTGTTTTATTATTATCAAAATATTGAATTGTTATGAAATTATAAATTGTATTAGCCGGACGCTAATTTATTGAGGTTTCCTCAGCTACTTCTGCGGATTCCAATTTTCCAACCTTATTTACATTATCAGCTATTGTTTGATTATTAGCTACCAAATCTTTAAACGTCTCTGAATCGATTTTATAAAGCGTGCAGTTTTTATCTGCAATTACGAATGAAGATCTATTTGATCCGTCAAGAATTTCCCTCTCACCGAAAAAGTCAAGCAAATATCTACGTTCAATATTGCATTGATCACAGAATTTAATTTTTACTTCACCTTCAACAATTAAATAAAAATCGCTTGATTCATCATCAAACGAATAGATAAGAGTTCCTTCTTTAACAAATAAAAAGTTTTTAGGCTTTATAAATGTTTTAAGAAAGGACTCAGGAATGGCTTTAAACATTTCGTTTGTTTTTACAAGCCTTAATAAATCCTGATCGACTATCATATGTTCCCCTTTCGGCTGTTGTGGATTTAATTTTAATTATTTAAAAGCACCAATTTTCTTGTCTTAATAACCTCAAATTAAGTACCAATAAACATATAGATTTATACTTGTTGTAATCATTTCTAATAAGAAAACGAATATTATGGCGGTAAATATTTCACTTTTAACATCCAATTTTTGAAATACCAGAATAAAGTTTAGTTTAATATAATTGCGAATAACTAAGATAATTTGCTTAAATAATATTTCATTTTTTGATTTTTGAATACTCTCTTTCCGCGATAAACAAAATTAGTGGCGACAGAAATGTCGAAATTATTTTTAACAACTCCGAATTCTGATTCCACTGAAAGCATATTCAGTAGTTTCGACACTGCTTTTATATCTCTAATGAAATATTTTTATAGAATTAAATCACTCATGGAAAAAATTATAGGCAACAATCAATATCCAATATCTTATCTATTGCCTTATTTACTTTAATTTCAGTAAAATTTAACACTTCACTTCGTTTATTAAATTTACCTGTTTATTACCTGTAATCTTTACTTGTCAAAATGATACTTTATACAAATACTAACTATTAAATAAAAAATACAATAGGATATGGACAATAATGGCGTAGTGGACAGGCATATCTATTGATTGTATTAATACAACTTTAACAGGAGTTATAATTAATGTCAAATATAAATTTGTTTATAAGTATTGGTTCTGTTCTGTTGCTTTCACTTATATCCTTAAGATTTGACACTGCGGTTTTAGGAAATTCAGCTATGAACATGGAAAACGAAATAAAAAACGGCAATAATGTCGCCGTTTATATTTTCCTGCTGTCAATCATATCAAATTGGACTAAAAGCAGGCTTAGTTTTTTTTGCACAACATTTGATTGATATTTAATTCATTTTCGATAAAAAGATTATTCACGGAAGTTAGGAGACAAAAAATTAATGAATACTGGTCAATCATTTATGAGCATAGGGGCTATAATTCTTCTCTCCCTGGCATCGTTAAGTTTCAATTCTGCAGTTTTGCAAAACACTACATTAGAAACAGAGAATAAAGTCTATTTAACTGCCTTTTCACTGGCTGATGACTTGATTGAAGAAATTAAGCAAAAAGCGTTTGATGAAAAAACAATCGATTTCCAGGCAATAAATGTAAGCCAGTTAACTTATCCGCCGAATAAAGAATCCGGAGAAGTTTGGCCGTATTTCGATGATATCGATGACTATAATAATTATAATAAACCGGTCAGTCTTCCCCACTCAGAAGGTTATACTGTTTCGTGCATTGTTAATTATAGTAATGCAAATGGTGATGAAATATATGTTAGGAGTTTCTATAAAAAGGTTACTATAAAAGTAACAAGCGATTATATGAGCAGTCCTCTCTATTTGAGATTTGTCTTTTCATTACATTCAAAAAATTAGGAAGATATGAGTACAATTATAGATATCATGGGCTCTACATTTATAGCCGGATTACTTCTGCTATTAATTCTTAAGTTAAATCTTTTTATGTCTAACGCAAGCTATGCATCAGACAATGAATTGAAGATGCAGCAAAATGCAAAAACTTATGCAGAAATATTAAATTACGATTTTAGAAAAATCGGCTATAAACATGACGGAGTATCAATTATAACTGCCAAAAATGATCAATTCAAATTTGTAGGCGATTTACAACGACCGGGTGAATCGGGATACGGCATAATTGATACAGTAGAATATTTTATAAGAGACTCTTCTTACTCACTGGGAACGCTAAATCAAAATGATATTATTCTGGTCAGAGTTGTCAATAGTAAAGATTCTATCTCAGGCTCCTCACTGGGTTTAGTAAAATTGAATTTTTCTTATTTGGACAGTCTTAGCATTCCTACTAATATTTTATCAAAAATAAAATATATAAAAACTGAACTTTGGGTCGAACCAACGGAACCGGTCAATAATTTTTTAACTGGGGAAAAGGACTCTGTTTTTACTTATTGGGAATTCACAATTAATCCAAGGAATATATAATATGGGAAAAAGTTCATTACTAATTGTATTTGGGTTAACAACAATCATTGCATTCTTCATTTTAAAATTAAACAGCAACTCAAAAGAAAATTTATCGACAACTGTAAATATGTTCGAGCAAACACAAGCCCGTTTAATTGCAAATACTGCTGTTGAGGTTTATCTGGAAAAACTTTATGATGATCCAACTCTTATAAATACTACTTCTTCACCACAAAGTCTCTTCAACGGAAGTTATGTTGTTAACCTGGCCGGAACTTTACCAGACGTTAGAGTAACGTCAACAGCTACATTTCTGGGTATACAACACATCTCAGTTGCTGATGCATTTCTTGAACCAATTACTTTTCCTAATATGCCCGGAGGAATGTATATCAGTGCTGATGCAGTGATTAATGCTAAAGAGATTGGAGATATGAACGTAAACGGACTCGATCATGATCCGGACGGAACTTTGAAAGGTAATGGTAAGCCTGCTGTTTGGGGCATTGGCGTAGATAATCAAGCAGAAAAAGATGAGATAATTGCAGGCCTGAAAAAACCCGAGAATGTACAGGGATTAATTAATGAGGCTACAGGAGAAACTGGTTACCCAAGTGTTGGTGTTACAAATCTTGGATTAGACTGGGCAAAAATTTATCAATTTCTGGCAAATGCAGCTGATCAAACATTCATAGAAGATATACCAAACGGCTCCGACCTTGGAACACTTCAAAAACCTAAAATTACTCTGGTAAATGCAGATGCCAGCGAGAATAAGAGTATTATGATTAACGGGAATAATGGAGCAGGTATTTTGGTTGTTAACGGCAATATTAAATTCGCCGGTAACTTTGCTTTTAAAGGAATAATACTTTGCTATAAGAATAGTGATCTGAGTTTCGAATCAACGGGTACAAATCAAGTTATTGGTGGAATTATTGTAGCAGGCAAAAATGTCAGCTTTAAATTAACAGGAACAATGGATGTAATATACAGTAAAGATGTACTAGATTTGATCCGTGCAAATCTCAAATCAAATGGTTTTAAAATTCTATCCTGGTATGAATAGAATTATTTAATGAAACTATAGACTTCTTAAGAAGGGAAAATATGATGCACTTAAAAATAGATAGAGGCACTACTACAGTAGATCTGGCAAAGTACTCTGAATT
>JAPHUI010000306.1 GCA_026193755.1 Ignavibacteriaceae bacterium
AATGCTTCGGATGGAAAAGGTTGCACTGAAAAGGAAGGAAAACTACTTTTAGATTTAGGCATCCACGTTCTTACTGGTGGAAATCATACTTGGGATAAGCATTTGTCACAGGATTATCTTAAAAAAGAACCAAGAGCGTTACGTCCTTTAAATTACCCAAAAGGAACCTATGGCAACGGTTATTACATTGGCGAAAGTAAGAAAGGAAAAGTTGCAGTATTAAATCTTCAGGGAAGAACTTTTATGACTCCGATTGATTGTCCTTTCCGCACTGCTGATTGGGTTTTGAATAAGCTTAACACGGAAACTAAGGTGATAATTGTTGATTTTCACGCCGAAGCAACGGCAGAAAAAATAGCAATGTCCCATTATCTTGATGGAAGAGTAAGTGCTTTAATTGGAACGCACACACATATTCAAACTTCAGATGAACGAATTATGCCCAAAGGGACAGGGTTTATTACTGATGTGGGAATGTCAGGTCCATACGATTCGGTTATTGGAATGAAAGCGCAGGCTGCGATAAACAGGTTCTTATACCAGACTCCACAAAAATATGAAGCAGCAACAAACGATGTTCATCTTTGTGGTTTATTTCTTAAAGTAGATTCTGCTACCGGTAAGACAATTCATATCGAAAGAATTCTTTTCCCCGATTTTGTAAAGACAAATGAACAATGATTTTAATTGATGGTAAAAGAATAGCACAGGAAATCAGAGATGAGCTTAAGTCTGATATTGAAAAACTAAAATCTGAAGGAAGGGATATTCCCGGATTAGTAGTAATTCTTGTCGGAGACAACCCAGCTTCAGAGAGTTATGTGAGAGGAAAAGCAAAAGCTTGTAACGAAATAGGAATGAGAGCGATTACAGAGAAACGACAAGCAGAATTCCCGGAAAAAGATTTGCTCGAATTGATTGATTCTTATAATCACAATAATAAATTTCATGGTATCCTTGTTCAGCTGCCACTTCCAAAGCACATTGATGAAGATAAGGTTATTGAAGCGATCTCACTTAAAAAAGATGTAGATGGCTTTCACCCAATGAGTATTGGAAATCTTGTCATCGGTAAACCAGCTTTTCGATCTTGCACACCGGCTGGCATTCAGGAATTACTTATAAGATATAAAATAGAAACAAAAGGAAAACATCTTGTAGTTTTGGGGAGAAGCAATATTGTTGGAAAGCCAATTGCCAATATAATGCTTCAGAAAAAAGAATACGCAAATTCAATTGTAACTATTTGCCACAGTGCTGCTCCCGATGTTTCCTATTATACAAAGCAAGCAGATATTTTGATAGCAGCAATGGGTTCTCCGAAGTTTGTTAAAGGAGATATGGTAAAGGATGGTGTTGTGGTTATTGATGTTGGTATAAATCGCATTGAAGATCAATCCGTTTCAAAAGGCTACAGGATAGTTGGAGATGTTGACTTTGATGAAGTTTCAAAAAAAACGTCTTACATAACTCCAGTACCGGGAGGAGTTGGACCAATGACAATCGCAATGCTGCTAAAAAATACTTATGAAGCTTTTATAAAATATGGTGAATAAAATGAATCATAAAATTTCAGATGAAGATGTATCACCGGAATTTTTTGAGAAAGTCCTAAGAGACTATTACTGTTACGGAGATTCATGTAAAGGGTGGGAAACAAATGTAATCACACAGCCTAAAACTGTAAAAAGCATTGTTGATGTCGGTGCATCAAGAATTGCTGCAGGTAAGGGGATAGGGAATTCATTAAAAGATAAAAACATCGCTTCCAAAATTGATCATACTATGTTAAAGCCAGATGCAACTCCAAATGAAATTAAAGAGTTGTGTGAAGAGGCTAAGAAATATCATTTTGCTTCTGTATGTGTTAATCCTGGTTATGTTTCTTTGTGTTCTTCAATTTTAAATGGAACGGATGTAAGGGTCTGCACAGTTGTTGGTTTTCCACTCGGTGCAAATACAACTGAAGTAAAAAACTTTGAAACTGAACAGGCAATTCAAAATGGCGCAACTGAAATTGATATGGTAATAAATGTAGGAAGATTAAAAGCTGGCGATTATGAGTATGTTGAAAATGATGTAATGCATGTTGTTCAAAAATCTAAAAGTAATGGGGCTCTGGTTAAGGTAATTATAGAAGCAGCACTTTTAACCGATGAGGAAAAAGTTAAAGCTTGTTTAATTTGTAAAAAGGCCGGTGCTGATTTTGTAAAGACCTCAACAGGATTTAGCAAAGGTGGTGCTACAGTTGGCGATGTTGCATTGATGAAATATGTTGTCGGTAGTTCTATCGGAGTTAAAGCCGCTGGAGGCATTAGATCAAAAGAAGAAGCTGAAGCTATGATAGCATCGGGTGCCGATAGAATTGGTGCGAGTGCAAGTGTGAAAATTGTTTCTGCTTAAACAAAAATATTTGGAATATGATTCTTGATATTGTTGTTACAAAAACTAACGATGGCTTCACTGCAGAAATACCTTCTCTTTCCGGTTGTGAAAGCTGGGCCCACGATGAAGATACAGTTTTATCAAAAATCCTTGAGTTAGCGGCTTTCTATCTCAAAACTGACGCTAAAAAATTCAAGCTTGATAAATCGAGAAAAGTAAAAGACCATTCAGTATATAAACTTGTATTCTATAAAAGTGCCTAACTTGAATTTCAGAACTGAAAAAAGAGTTGAGAAAATAAAGTGGGTTTTAAGCAAACGTCAACCTTTTCTCAGTGTTGTAATTGAAAATATCCACGATCCTCACAACGTAAGTGCAATTTTCAGAACTTGCGATGCTGCAGGTATTCCCAAAGTATCTTTGGTATATAATATCGAAAAATTTCCGAAGATTGGAAAGAAATCTTCTGCATCTGCTTATAAATGGATTGAACGTGAAAAATTTAAGTCAATTGAAGAATGTTATACTCAGCTAAAGAAAGAAAAATCTAAAATTTATGCTTCTTCGCTAAATTCTGATTTTAAGAGCTTATACGAGCTCGATTTTACGAAAAAGACAGCCATAGTTTTCGGAAACGAACACAGAGGTTTATCGAAAGATGCGGAAGAAGGAGCCGATGAAAAATTTTTTATTCCTATGTATGGAATGGTGCAAAGTCTGAACGTTTCCGTTTCAGCAGCTATCTCTATTTATGAAGCACTTAGGCAAAGAAGTTTAAAGGGATTATATGATAAGTCCGAATTAAGTCAAAAAGAATTGCAGAAACTGATTGATGCATGGATTAAAAAGTAATTTTAGACAATTGACTGATGATCCAATCTTTTAATAAAATTAACCAAATCAAAGGTGAAATATCCTTTTCGGGAGATAAATCCATTTCACACCGCGCTCTTCTAATTTCTTCACTTGCTGAAGGAAAATCTAGAATAAAAAATCTTTCTGATAATGATGATGTTAAAGCGACAATTAAATGTTTACAGGATTTAGGAATTGAAATTGATTCAAACGGTGAAGAAGTTGCAGTAAACGGAAGGGGATTTAAAGGATATCAAAAACCTCCAAATCAACTTAATGCTAGCAACTCGGGAACGACTGCGAGGTTGTTAGCTGGAATTCTTTCTGCACAAAATTTCGAATCTGTTATATCAGGAGAGTTGTCACTTTCTTCCAGACCGATGAACAGAATTGTGGAGCCATTAACTCTGATGGGAGGAGTTGTAAAAAGCATTCATGGAAAGCTTCCTCTTCATATTTATCCGTCAGATAAATTAAATTCAATTACTTACGAAATGCCAATTGCAAGCGCACAGGTTAAAAGTGCAATTCTTTTAGCTGGATTACATTTAGATAGTGAATCGCGTGTTATTGAATCAAGACAAACGAGAAATCACACAGAAACTTTTCTCAATTTAAATGTGATTAAAGAAGAAGGGAAAATAATTTCTTCCGTTTCAAAAAAAAATTATCCTCATGCTAAAGATTATTTTATTCCGGGAGATGTTTCTTCAGCTATGTACTTTATTGTGCTTACTTTAGTAGCAGAAAAATCAGAACTGCTGATTAAAGATGTTTCGCTCAATCCGACAAGAATCAAAGGTCTTTCATTATTAAAAAAGATGGGCGGAAATATTCAAATTGAATTTACAGGAGAATCAAATAAAGAGCTGTTTGGTAATGTATTAGTTAAATCCAGTTATCTTTCGAATGTAAAAATAGATCCGAAAATTATTCCATTGATCATTGATGAGATACCAATTTTAGCTGTTTCGGGAGTTTTTGCTGAAGGTGCATTTGAAATTAGAGATGCCGGAGAATTGAGAGTAAAAGAATCAGATAGGATTAAATCTCTTATTTCAAATTTTCGTTTATTGGGATTAGAAGTTGAAGAGTATACAGATGGCTTTAGAATTTCCGGCGAAGTTAAAAAAACAGTTAAACCTTTTAACAGTTACGAAGATCACCGTGTTGCAATGGCTTTCGCAATTTTATCATGTCTTCTGGAGGATGGGGGAAAGGTTGAAGGATTTGAATCTGTTTCTAAATCAAATCCGGATTTTCTTCAACAACTGAAGTCAATAAGTTCTTAAAGCTCAATCACCTGATGTTCAAATTTATTAATCTGCAGCTCATCAAAGATTTTCTTCATAAAATCCTCCCCATATTTATTTACAAAATAGACAAAGTTTAGCTCACGTTCCTGTAAATTGGAATTGGGGAAAAGATTAATAGCTGCCCTATCTATCTGTCTTAAAGTAACTTCATACTTCTTCTGTTGAGCTTTTTCAGCTTTAGATTTCAATTCATTGATAGAGCCAAAAATTTTATCCCGGTATCTATTGCTTGAATCTGCAATTGTTTTATCAAGATCTATTAACTTTTCTTTAAGCTCATCAAATGCTGTTTCAACGTGGTTTGTTAATCCATCAAACATTTCGTCAATTGAGCTTTCTTCGACCGAATTAATTATTTTTTTCTTAATGTTTTCTACATCTATGAATATTTCGTTTAAATCCACAGCGTGTTTTTCCATGATTTTTGCAATAGGGGTTTCCAGAATTGTTGCAGACGATCTTGGATAAATTATTGGTGGAACAATATCATAAAATTCATACAATGGCTTGATTTGAGCAAAGTATGAAATTTCGCTGGGACCACCTATGTAAAATGCGGTCGGTAGTAAAAAGTCCTGACAAATAGGTCTTAAAAGCACATTTGGGCTGAATTTTTCAGGTTCATTTTCCAGCAATTCTAATATTTGTTCCTCTGTAAAACTTTTTCTTTTTCTTCTTAGCTTGTACTCATTCTCTACAGGTTCGATTGAATGCCTGCCTTCATCAACCATTAAAAATAGGTTTACAGGTTTTACTTTTACTTGTGCATGATAAAGTTCTTCCAGAGTAGCACTTAAGTGTACCAGTTTTTCGGTATGTAATCTGAAATCAGTTATTTCTTTTTTAAATATCGGTTTAAGCAATCTTTTTACTTCACTATCTTGCGGGTCAAAAATTACCAGTCCATATTTATCGAAGTACTTAAATACCAAATCTCTGAATGCTTCTTTAAATGTTTTTCCCTCCAAATAAAAATCTTTCAGTTCTTCAATTAGTGAAGCTTTAAATTCTGTTTCCTTAAGACCACTGCTAAGATTTTTGAAGAAGTCTGTAATTGAACTATCAAATTTTATGAAGCCGACACTCTGTTTTGAGTCGTCTTCCTCAACTTGTTCCTTATATCCGATTGTAGAAAGTGAATTTCCCTCGTTGATGATTTTAATTGATCTTACCTCGTTGAAGTCATGATCATCTCCTTCGAGCCAAAATACAGGAACGAAGTTATAATCATTATATCTTTCGGAAAGGAAACGGCTTAATTTTATTGCGGTAATAATTTTGTAAAAAGTGTATAGTGGTCCGCCTAAAATCCCAACCTGCTGACCGGTTACAATCGCAAGAGTTTTTTTATCAGAAAGTTTCTTTATGTTCTTTTCAGTAAGTTCAGTCGGAGCGAGATTTGAATATTGTTCGGAAATTACTGAGCTAATATCGGGTGATAGATTTCGTCTGTTTTCAGTAATATTTTTAAATATCTTAAGATAATTTTCTCTATTACGGAAATCGTACGTATAAAAGTCAGAAACGTTTTCAAACTCATATAAATAATCCAGGAAAAGGTTTTGATGTCCTGGTATGTCGCTAAAATTGATATACATTTCATTCCTGGTAAATGAATTAACGAGATTATTTTTCGAAAGATACTGCTTTTAGTTGCTATTTTAAAAGGAGAAATCTTTCAGGTTATAAGTCATTTTCCTATTTTTCAATCACCAAATAACAAAATCGTTATATTCTTTGGAAATAAATTTTCTCAGGTATTTTACTCTTAAAAGAGCAGCTAACGCGATAAAGATAATTAGCTCATTTTACCTTTCCCGATTTACAGGTAAGTCAGTAGTGTGGGGAATGCCAATTTCTTATTCGATTGAACCTACTAATTATTGTAATCTGCAATGCCCAGAATGCCCTTCTGGATTAGGGACTCTCACTCGTCCTCTCGGATTACTCAAGCAAGATGACTTTAAGAAGCTTGTTGATGAAATAAAAGATACGGCTTTCTATATCCAACTATTTTTTCAGGGTGAACCGTATATAAACAAAAATCTTCCTGAGATGATACGATATGCTCAATCAAAAAATATTTATATATCAATCAGTACCAACGGACATTTTATAAATGAGAAAAATGTAAATTTTGTTTTGGATAATGCACCCGATAAACTAATTTTTTCAGTCGACGGATTGGATGAAGAGAGCTATCAAAAATATCGTGTTGGTGGAACTTTTAAGCAAGCTGTAGAGGGTCTTCGATCTTTAATTAAAAGAAAGAAAGAAAGAAGGTTGAAGAAACCGTTTGTGGAATTTCAGTTTATTGTAATGAAGC
>JAPHUI010000402.1 GCA_026193755.1 Ignavibacteriaceae bacterium
CGCAACCTGCTCATCTCAAAAAGATTTCTTGCAATTGCTTCTGCCTGCCCTCTTTCTTCTGCTTCAAGACCGGGATAAGCTCCGGGTGTATCCAGCATAGTAATAACCGGTTTATTAAATTTCTCCGCAAGTTTCATTAATCGCAACGCTTTTCTGTAACCTTCAGGATTTGACATTCCAAAATTTCTAAAAACGTTTGATTTAGTATCCCGACCTTTCTGATGTCCGATCATCATTACTTTATAATCATCAAGCTGGGCAAATCCACCGACAATCGCTTTATCATCACGGTAATGTCTGTCGCCGTGCAGTTCAATAAAATTTGTTGTCATTAAATTAATATAATCCAGCGTGTACGGACGATCGGGATGACGCGCAAGTTGAACACGTTGCCAGCGGGAAAGGTCCTTGTAGAGTTCTTCCTTTAACTGAGCAACTTTAATTTCAATCCGGGCAATTTCTTTATCTATTCCAAGTCGGTTTGAAGATTTTTTCATCTCTTCAAGCTTCTGTTCTAACTCAAAGACAGGTTTTTCAAAATCTAAAATTGTTTTGCCCATGGCTATTTTGAATTACTCCACATTTTGTTTAAAGTTTTACCCAATATTTCCAGATCAAGCCAAATGTTTTGATTCTTGGCATAGTAGAAATCGAGTTTATCGGAATCGGAAAAGGTTCCATCATCAATATACCACAAACCGGTTAAACCTTCTTTACCTAAATCTATATTTTCAGATAATGCTGGTTTTTTAGGACCTACGAAACTTTTTTTGCCCGAAAAAACTGATGGTACAGATAAAACTAATTTCCGAAAATCCGTTTGTTTCTTAGACAGCTTTGTTAATAAATATATGAAAGGATAAATGGAAAACAAAACAAGGAAAGAAAAGCAATAATCAAACAATACTTTCAAAGTGCGTACTGAAGGGCTTGCAATATTGTAACTAACCTCAACTAATGGAATATTATCCAGCATTGATACTGAGCTCTTTCCAACGATAAAATTCAAATCAGAGCCGACTATTTTGAAATCAACACTATCGTTCTTGCTGGCTGAAACTATAGACATCATTTCAGTGTATGATAATTCCTCAGATGAGAAAATCACTTCATTAATTTTCAATTCGGCAAACACATTTTTAATATTTTTGATGCTTCCAACAACATTAAAACCATTTATATCTTTGCCAACTTCCGAACTGACTTTCCCGATCAAACCTATAAAACTGTGAACATCAGATTTCTGCATTTTTAGTTTTTGAGCAATATTAATTGCTTCAGAATCTGTTCCCATTATCACTGTCCTCCGATTTAATGCACCATCCAGCTTAATTCCTATCCTAAAGAATAATTTAAGAATGATACGGTAAAGGAAAGTAAAAACGAAAAAAAGAATAAACGTAATTAAAACAACGGCCCGGCTGAAAGCGTATTGTTTGAAGAAAAATGTTGCGGATGTAAGAATAAGAAAGCTTATCATCATTGCCCCAATGTTTCGCAGAACAGAAACAACATCCTTTTTGTAAACGCCCGAAAAAATTGAGACCAGAATATGGATGAGTGCAGGAATTGTATAAATCACTAAATAAGCCTGATAATCAAAACCCACCCAGCTCGTCATACTTTTATAAATATTTTCAGCTATAAATAATGATAGGTCGAAAAAAACAAAATCGGCAAGAGCAGTAAGAAATGCTAATTTTCTTTTACCTAAAAAAGCAAAAAGTTTTCTGAATCCTATTGCTGTTCTCAATATGATTTCAACTATTGGAAAACTTGAAAGATGTTTCTTTACAAATTTGTGCATTGCATCGTAGAACAACTTTGTCTCATCAAGGTTGCTTCGCTTTGTGCTTTCACCTTTATAATGGATAATTTGCGTATCCGGGACATAAAATACTTTGAACCCAGCTTTTTGAACACGGTAACAAAGATCAAGATCTTCACCATACATGAAAAATTGTTCATCAAATCTCCCAACTTTATCATATGTTTCTCTTTTAATCATCATAAAAGAACCCGATACTGCATCAACTTCATAAGTTTGATTTTCATCGAGGTAGGTAAGATTGTAACGTGCAAAAATTCTACTTTTAGGAAATAGATTACTGAGACCTGTAACCTTTGTGAATGAAGTCCATGGTCCGGGGAAACTGCGTCTGCAGGCTAATTGCAACGAACCGTCCGAATTTAAAATTTTGCACCCGGCTAGTCCGCAATTAACATTTTCTTCAAAAAAAGTTATCATTTTGTCAAATGTATCTTCGCTTACTATGCAATCAGGATTGATAAATAAAATGTATTTACCTTGCGCAATTTTTAAACCCTGGTTATTAGCGCTTCCAAAACCAATATTATTTTTATTATCGATGAGTTTTACCGAAAGAAATTTTTCCTTAATTGCTTCAACACTTCCATCATCCGATGCGTTATCAATTACAATTATTTCTTTAGAAATGTTTGATGAGGCTTTCTCTATCGAATGGAGCAGATTAAGCAGGAATTCTTTTACATTATAATTAACTATGATTATTGAGACATCCAATTGATACCTACTTCAGTAATCCAAAAATACTTTGAAAGCGGAGTTTCCAAACCATAAACACCGCTTCACGTACAATCTTTTTAGACATTTTTGATGACCCTTTAACTCTATCAACAAAAATGATAGGAATCTCTTTTATAATGAACCCTTTCTTCCAGGATTTAAAATTCATTTCTATCTGGAAGGCATAGCCGTTAGATTTTACTTTATTTAGATCAATTGCTTCAAGAACTTCTCTTTTAAAGCATTTAAAACCACCGGTCGCATCGTGCAAAGGCATTCCAGTAATCACCCGGGTATAAATATTTGCAAACCAACTAAGTAATAATCTCCTCATAGGCCAATTAATTACATTCACTCCGTTTTTATATCTGCTTCCGAGAACAACATCAGCATTTTTTATTTCTTCAAGGAATCTGGGAATTTCGTTTGGGTCGTGGGAGAAGTCTGCATCCATCTCAAATATTACCTGATAGTCTCGTTGGAGTGCAAATCTAAAACCAGCAATATATGCAGTACCAAGCCCTTGCTTTGATTGTCGTTTTATTAAATGTATTCGATTATTATTCTTCTGTTCATTTTCAATAAACGCTGCAGTTCCGTCAGGTGAGTTATCATCTATAATAAGCACATCAATATTAATGTCTTTTGAAAATACCTCCGGTAGTAACCTGGGTAAGTTTTCGAGTTCGTTATAAGTGGGAATTATAATAAGTATTTTCATAAAAGAAATTAACTATAATGTCCTTTTCCAAACAAAACAACTAAAATTGTCCGGGCAAGTATTTTAATATCCATACGTAAAGACATGTTTTCAATATAAAAAAGGTCATAACGCAATTTAACCTTAACATCTTCAATACTTTCATCATATTTATGTTTAACCTGCGCCCAACCAGTAATTCCAGGTCTCACTTTTAATCTTCTTTTATAATAAGGAATTTGCTGAGCAAGCATGTCTACGAAATCTGGTCGTTCCGGTCGTGGACCGACTAGGCTCATTTCGCCTTTTATCACGTTAAAGAATTGAGGTATTTCATCAAACCGGAGTTTCCTCATTACTTTTCCAACACGTGTAACTCTGGGATCGTCTTTTGTTGACCAAACCGGACCAGTATATTTCTCTGCATCCTCATACATCGAACGAAATTTATAAATCCTGAATATTTTATTATTCATTCCTATTCTTTCCTGTTTAAAAAGAACCGGACCCTTACTATCAATCTTAATAGCAATTGAAAACAGCAAATCAAATGGAATCGATATTAAAAGTCCTAAGAGTGAAATAATAACATCTATAATCCTTTTTAATTTTTTTTCCCATTCAGGCATCAGCTCGGGCATAATATCGATAAGAGGAATTCCATAGAGTTGAGATGTCCTTGCCTGACCGCTTAATATTTCATAAAGATCCGGAACTATTTTAAGCCCGATTCCTTTGTTTTCAACTTTAGAAATTATTTCAACCAGCAGATCGTGATCTTCCTTTTCCAAAGCAATAATTACTTCTGAAACATGGTTCATATAAATAATATCC
>JAPHUI010000161.1 GCA_026193755.1 Ignavibacteriaceae bacterium
GCACTGCTAGATGCTGGTTATTCTGTTCAATCCGTAATAAGCCGGAAGTTGAGTTCTGCAAAATCTCTGGCAAAGAAGTTTTCCATTCCTCATTTTTCAAATTCTATTCACAAAATTCCTGCTAATGTTAAAATTTACTTTATTACCGTACCCGATGGTGAGATAAAAAAAGTTGCAGAAAGTCTATCAAAACTAAAAAAGAATTTTACAGATTGTATTTGTATCCATTTTTCCGGCGTTGAGAATATTTCCGCTTTGCAATCTTTACATAAGAAAGGTTGTGAGGTTGGTTCACTTCATATCATTCGACCGTTTCCATCAAAAAATGTTGTTGATATTAATAACTTTCCAGCATCAATTGAAACAGAAAGCAAACGTGCGAACAGTTACTTAATTCAATTGTGCAAGAAGCTGAAATTAAAACCGCACAGGATTAAATCTGATGAAAAAATTCTTCATCACCTTGCCGCAGTTCACAGCTCAAATTTTTTAGTCGGTAATCTTTTCAGTGCTTTTCACTTGATTGATTCAAAAAATAATTTACCCAAAGAAATTCTTAAGCAGACGACTCAAACAGCGCTGGATAATGTTTTCAAACTAGGTCCAGCAAAAGCTCTTTCCGGTCCTATTGACAGAGGTGATATCTACGCAATAAAAAAACATATTGCAGCGTTAGATAAACAAATCAGATGTGCAAAGAAAAACAAAAAGCTAAAACTTTTAAAGAAAAGTTACGTTGTTCAATCTCTACTTTTATTGGAAGTTGTAAAAGAGAAGTACGGAAAACTCGATAAAAATCATTTAAAGATTAAAAAATTTTTGGAAAGCAATATTGATTGATTTCTACTAGAGGATTTTTGCTATGTAAGATATTAATTCGTAAGTAATCATTGCAAAAATTGCAGAAAGAGGAATTGTAAGCACCCAAGCCCAAAGAATATTTTTAGCAACTCCCCATCTGACTGCAGAGACACCTTTAACCGAACCGACTCCAATAATAGAACCTGTAATTGTGTGAGTAGTGCTTACTGGAATTCCAAAAATTGTTGCACCGATAATTGTTAAGCCTGCAGAAGTCTCTGCACTGAACCCGCCGAACGGCGTTAATTTTGTAACACGCATCCCAAGAGTTTTAATTACTTTCCATCCACCTATCAATGTTCCAAAAGCTATTACTGAATAACTAAGAATTATAATATAAAAAGGTATATAAAAAGTGCTTCCCAATAAACCATTTGTAAACAAGACTACTGAAATAATACCGATAGTCTTTTGTGCATCGTTTGAACCATGACTTAGGCTGTATAGTGCAGCAGATACAAGCTGAAGTTTTCGAAAGTATTTATCAACTTTTCGCGGTTGTTTGTTTCTAACTATCCATAAGGTAATTACAGAAAATATATATGCCATTACCATCCCGATAAGTGGTGCAGCGAAGATAAATATTATAACTTTTGAATATCCGGAGAGAATTAGAGCACTAAATCCTGCTTTTGCTATTCCTGCTCCGCCATAGCCGCCAATAATTGAATGAGAAACGCTTATTGGTAATCCGAAGTGTGTTGCGGTTGCGGTTAATATTATCGCACCAATGAGTCCTGATAGAATTACAAAATTATCTACAATGGACACATCAACTATCCCTTTACCAATTGTAGTTGCAACGCTTACTCCGAATAAAAATGCTGCCACAAAATTAAAGAAGGCTGCCCATGCAACTGCCTGGAAAGGACTAAGTACACGGGTTGCAACTACTGTCGCAATAGAGTTTGCGGCATCATTCATCCCATTGTAAAAATCAAAGACAAGCGCAAGCAGGATAATGAAGATTACAAATTCCATGAAGGATTATGCATTCTTAATAAATATTGTAAGTATGACATTTGCAAGAGATTGGCAGCGATCAGAAGTCCTTTCCAATAGATCAAGTATTTCCTTTTTCTTTATTAATTCAATAGCGTCTTTTTCATTAGCAAACAGATCCTGTATTGCGCTTCGGTAAACCTGGTCTGCCTCCGTCTCAAGGTCTTTTACGGCTTTGGTTTCATTAATTCGTCTTGCTTTTAAATCCTGAATTGCAATACCTAATTCCTGAACTTGTTTGTTGATAATAGATGCGAGCTTGTCAGCGTGAGGAATTTTTTTAGAGATGTTAAATGTCTCAATTCTTGCAGCAGCACCTAATAAATTATCGCTAATGTCATCTAACCTTTTTGTTAAAGCTAAAATATCTTCCCTGTCAAAAGGAGTAATAAAAGTTTTATTCAGTCTTTTAACAACCCTGGAAGAAATTTCATCACATCTGAGCTCAAGAGGTTTGATATTAAGATAATGGTTTTTATCAATCGGTCCGTCAGAAAAAAGTTCCTCTGTATATTTTGCCATCTGCTGGATGTGCGAGATCATCTCTCTGAAGTCGTCAAAATATTTTTCTTCTTTAGGTAAAAGTGCTTTTAACATTTTCCATCCGTTTTTTGTTGGAAAAATAAATATGAGATGAGAAATAGTTCTTATAGACTATAGCAAACCTAACAATTATTTCACTAAATTCTCTCACAATTCTTTGCTATATTCCTACCCAAAATTTTGAATTTTAACGGAGGAACTTACAATTTCCAGTAAAAATGCTAATCAAAACAACCTTTTAGAAAAAATTGTGTCTCTCGCAAAAAGAAGGGGATTTGTGTTCCAATCAAGTGAAATATACGGTGGATTAAACGGTTGCTGGGATTACGGTCCGCTTGGTGTCGAGCTTCTGAATAATGTAAAAAACGAATGGTGGAAAACGATGACTTACCGCGAAGATGTAGAAGGTATTGATGCTTCCATTTTAATGCATCCGAGAGTTTGGGAAGCATCCGGTCACGTAGAAAATTTCACCGATCCAATGATTGACTGCAAACAATGCAAGGCCCGTTTCCGACTTGATGTGCTTGGAGATTCTTATGCCGATAAAAAGAAAGACAAAGCAATTCAGGAATTGAAGGAGAATTTAAAGAACGACGAAAGACTTCTTCAAAAAATAGATGATAAGCTGAACAATCCCGGAGATGAAAATCCATTCACACTTTTACTTGAAGATTCGGAAATATCAAAGCTGCTTCTTGCACAATTGAATTGTCCTCAATGCGGAAATAAAGGGACATTTACCGATGCAAGAAAATTTAATTTGATGTTCAAAACATTTATCGGTCCCGTTGAAGATACTGGTTCAGTTGTGTACCTGCGACCGGAGACTGCACAGGGAATCTTTGTCAACTTTCTTAATGTTCAGGGTGCTTCGAGACAAAAACTTCCGTTTGGTATTGCACAAATCGGTAAGGCTTTCCGAAATGAAATAAATACAAAAAACTTTTTATTCCGAACTCGTGAATTTGAACAGATGGAGATGCAATTCTTTGTCAATCCAAATAATGATAAAGAGTGGTACAATTACTGGAAGTCCGAAAGAATGGATTGGTATAAAAGAATGGGAATGACAGAAAAGAAATTACGTTACCACGATCACCCAGCGGATAAGCTTGCACATTACGCAAAAGAAGCGGTTGATATCGAGTACGAATTTCCTTTTGGCTGGGGAGAGATAGAAGGAATTCATAACAGAACTGACTACGACCTAAGCAGACACGAGGAGTTCTCCGGAAAATCATTAAAATATTTTGACGAGCAAACCAAAGAAAAATTAATACCATTTATTATTGAAACTTCTGCAGGTGCAAGCAGATCATTTATGGCATTTTTAATTGATGCTTATTATGAAGAGGAAGTTAAAGGTGAAGTGAGATCTGTTCTTAAATTTCATCCACGACTTGCACCAACTAAAGCTGCAATATTTCCACTGGTTAATAAAGACGGTATGCCTGAAATTGCACGAAAGATTGAAACCGATTTGAGAAAATCTTTCAGAGTTTTTTATGACGATAAAGGTGCTGTCGGTAGAAGATACCGCAGGCAAGATGAAGCCGGAACTCCTTATTGCATTACTGTTGATACACAAACTCTCGAAGATCAAACAGTTACAGTACGCGAAAGAGATACAATGGAGCAAGAGAGAGTTGGAATTGATAAACTTGCTGGCTATTTGTTGAACAAGATTCAATCTGCCTAAAATATGAAACAACTTATTTTATCAGTTTTCGCATTTCTAATTTTTCTTTCATTTAGCTGCTTTGCACAAAAAGCAAACTACGATTCTCTCGTTAAAGCTGGTATTAATCAAATCTACAATATAAAATTTGCAGATGCAGAAAAGACTTTTCAGGTTTTAAAGAGAGAATTTCCGCAACACCCTGCAAGCAGATTCTTTTTTGCAATGATTGACTGGTGGAAAATTGTTTTAAAGAATGAGGAAGATGAAGATCTCGATGATCGATTTTTGAGTGAGATTGATAATACAATTGACTTCTGTGACCAGATACTTGATAAAGATCCAAATAACGTGGACGCACTCTTCTTTAAAGGTGGTGCGATTGGTTTCCGGGGCAGAATGAGAGTAATGCGAGAAAGCTGGTTCAAAGCTGCTGATGATGGAAGAGAAGCACTTCCTATTGTTGACCATGCTGCAGAGCTTGATCCAACAAACGTGGATGTGAAGCTTGGCTTTGGAATCTATAACTACCTCGCAGCAGTAATACC
>JAPHUI010000009.1 GCA_026193755.1 Ignavibacteriaceae bacterium
AGAGAGCTAAAAAAGGAGAAAAAACCTTTGCAAACCCTAGGAATTCTACTGCCGGAACATTAAAACTCCAGGATCCAAAGGTAGTAGCAAAAAGACCTTTAAACTCTTTTTTATATAGTCTTATTAGCCCCGAAGATGAATTAAAATCTCAGGAAGAAAATCTATTAATAATTAGGAAATTAGGATTTAAAGTTAATCCCCACTACAAAAAATGTAAGAGTATAGAGGAAGTTTTAAAAGTATGCCACGAGTTTGAAAAACTTCGTGATGAGCTGGAATATGAAATTGATGGCGCTGTCATAAAAGTAAATTCCATTAAACAACAAAACAGACTTGGAAGTATAGCCAGAGCTCCACGTTGGGCAGTAGCATTTAAATTCAAAGCTAAGCAGGGGTCAACATTTGTAAAAGATATAATCTGGCAGGTAGGAAGAACAGGAGCGATAACACCCGTTGCAGAACTTGAACCAATCTTTTTAGCCGGTTCAACTATCAGCAGAGCGACTCTTCACAACTTTGATGAAATTCAAAGAAAAGATATTCGGGTTGGCGATACTGTTGTGATCGAAAAAGGTGGTGATGTAATCCCTAAAGTTGTGGAGGTGAATCTCACGAAAAGAACAGCATCAAGTAAAAAAATAAAACCTCCCGACAGATGTCCAACCTGTGGTTCCAAACTTTTTAAGCCGGAAGGCGAAGTTGCTTATTATTGTGAAAACACAGAGTGCCCTGACCAGATAAAAGGGAGAATAGAACATTTTGCATCACGGGGGGCAATGGACATTGAAGGACTGGGAGAATCGCTTATAGACCTTTTTGTAGAAAAAAGATTTTTGAAGACCTACGGAGATATTTATAAACTTAAAGATCGTAAAGATGAGTTAATTTCAATCGAAAGGCTGGGAGAAAAAAGTGTAACAAATCTCTTGAATTCAATTGAAAAAAGTAAAGAAAAGCCATTTGATAAGGTATTGTTTGCTCTTGGAATCCGGTATGTTGGTGCAGGTGCAGCAAAAAAACTTGCGACCCATTTTGAAACTTTAGGTTCATTAATGGATGCATCAGAGGAAGAAATAACAAAAGTCTATGAAATAGGTGAAAGTATTAGTAAAAGTGTTAAGAAATTCTTCAACGATACCCATAACAAAAAAATTCTAGGAGAATTGAAAAAGGTTGGGTTAAAGTTTAGTTTTGTTAATACTAAAAACACTTTTGTGAGGGAGAATTTCTTTAAGGCCAAAAACTTTGTGCTTACCGGTAATTTAAGTGATTACTCTCGTGAAGAAGCTGGCGAAATAATCACTAACTATGGTGGAAAAGTCACCTCTGGTGTTAGTACAAAAACCGATTATGTACTCGCAGGAGAAAAAGCAGGTTCAAAATTAGATAAAGCAAAAACCTTGGGCATTAAAATTCTCGACGAAATAGAATTCAAGAAGCAAATTAAAGAAACAGAGCTTAAATGATTGAGGCATTAAAAAAGAAAGCAGCAAGATTTATTCTTAATAAAAAAATTCCGGAGGCAGATTTTCATCAAAGGAATTTTTCTTCAGTATTTACAAAAACTTATTCCTTCCTTATCCTTATGCCTGCTAATGAAGGAGATTTCAGACTTGTTTTTCCAATGCTTGAATATTTAAAAGAGCAAAGAAAAAATATAGTTGTTATGACTTACGACTTCCGAATTAGTCTGCTGCAGCCATATTTTAAAACAAACGCCATTGAACACGGGCTGAACGATATAACAAAACTTGACCTTCCCTCGAAAAATTTGCTTCATAAATTATCTAATATGAGATTTGATGTATTAATTGATATGAACAGGGAAGAAATTCTGTACTACAGTTACATTGCCAAATCACTTGATGTCCCGGTGAAAATAGGTTTTGTTCGTTTCGATTCAGATGGGTACTTTAACTTCCAGGTTGTAAATAAGCAAAACGATCCTGAAGTTTCTTATAAGAATTTATTAGATTGTCTTAAAATGTTTTAAGGGTTATAATGAATTTCGAAGTCAAAAAAGAAAATAATGTCACCATCTTCAAATTAAATGAAGAACGACTTGATACAAACATCTCCGGCTTACTGAAAGGTGAATTTACGATGCTATTAAAAGTTGAGGGGGCTAAAAAATTTATTCTGGATTTGTCAGCAGTAGAAAGTTGTGATAGTTCAGGATTAAGTGCAATCCTTGTAGCTAACAGAATTCTTAACTCAACAAACGGAAATATGCGGATCGCATCTCCCTCAGAAAAAGTTTATTCTCTTATTAAGATTACGCAGCTGGATCGTGTTCTCCCGGTTTGTGAAACTGTTGAGGAAGCATATAAAGATCTGATGAAAATTAATTAATTATTTTATCTCTAAAGCAAGAGCATCCCTAAATACGGATGCTTTTTAATTTTAAAATGTGGAGAGTGCTAAGTAAACCTGCCAAAGAGAAAGTATAAAAATCTATCTACAATTTCTTTTCTTCGCACAAATCGCTAATAAATTCACTGGCTTGCAGATATCCCATTTCCAAAGCCTTCTTTAAATCGGCACAACCACCATCTTTGTCGTTTACTTTATGCTGAAGAAGACCTCTTTCAAAATAAGCTAATTCGAATTTTGGATTAATTTCTATAGCTTGAGAAAAAGAGGTAATAGCTTCTTCGAATCTTTCCTTCTCCTTATAACAAATGGCAAGATCGTAATGAGCCTGATCAAATCCACTCTCAGCATTTATATAACTTTTGAAATTAAGAATTGCATTATCAAAATCTTGTAACTTATAATAAGCCAATGCCCGGTAATAGAAAGCACTGGATTCTTTCATTCTTAAATTGATTGAGTCAGTGAAATCACCTATTGCACTTTCGAAATTTCCCAGCTGAAGTTTTGTTAATCCTCTGCAATAATAACCTGTTGGATCCTGGGAATTAAGTTCCACAGCAAGACTAAATTCTTCAAGGGCTACTTTAAAGTCGAGGTTTATAAAATTTTGAACTCCATTTCTTATTGAATTTTGAACCTCGAAGTTATTATTATCAATATGTGTTGCGAATCGAGAAATTTCTTCTTTGATATCTTTTGAGGGGAATATAGTTTTTATTTCGACGACTGGTAATATTGGTTTAACTTCTTCCTTTTCCTTTTTTTCTTTTTTTTCTGATTCTTCTTTCTCTTCCCCATCCTTTTCCTCTTCCTCAATTTTAGCCTTTTTTTCTATCATCTTCTCCAGTTCCTTTCTTTCCCGGAGAGATAACTTTGAACTAAATGCTTTATTTCGGCTATTAATAATTCTTACTACGCCGTATGTTATTAAAAGTAAAACGAAAATTCCTAATATATATAGCATTATAACTCTTCGGTTTTTGTAAAACTGATTGTTAAGAAAGTAATTCTAAAAAGGAACTAATACAAAATTAGATAAAAATCTCTATTTTTTCATAGATAAATAAGTAATTATCTAATAAATACAACATAGACTGAAGTGATTCAACAATATATATTACGAAAATGCTTTAAGATTATAGTATTTCAGCAGTCTTGCAGTTAAACAATTTTATTAAAATGTATTTGAGTTTTACTTTTCTAAAAGAAATATTTCACTGTAAATAATTATCGACTTCACAAGCAAATGTCTTTGAAATGGAAGAGAATAAACTAAAAAATATAAAACTTATAGTAACGGATATTGATGGAACTCTCGTAGATGATAATGGTAAATTGGGTTCAGAGAGTAAAAAGCTGTTAATGGAAATAATGAAACAGGATGTTTCAATCTCTCTTGCTACAGGGAGGCTCCACTCCGCCACAACCGAATTGGCAAAAGAGCTGTCGTTGAACGGGTATATTATATCTCTTGATGGAGCAGTAATAAAGGAATTTAAAAGCGGTAAAACAATTTTCGAATCTTTTCTGAAAACCAGACATGTAAAAAAAGCAATTTCAATTTCTGACGATCTTTTGGTAAATATTGTTCTGTGCCATGCATCTTCAATTTATTACACCGAATATAATTCGGTAATACCATCCTTATTAAGTAAATATGGGGCTCTCTATAAGCAAGTCAACTCTTATGAAGAATATTTATCGGGAACACTGGAAATAGTTTGTTCAAGTGATGTAAAATATTCAATTAAACAAATGGAAAGAAGCTTTAACTTTCCCATTTCAATAGGATGCAGTACATCGTATTTTCGTAGTAAGAAAAATGAAAATATTTTTTATCTTGAGATAAGAAAAGCAGGAAGCTCGAAAGGTAAAGCATTGGAAAAACTATTGAAACATATTTCACTTAAAGCAGAGCAAACAGCAGTTATTGGAGATTGGTATAATGATATTACTTTGTTTGAAACAAAAGCTCTGAAGGTTGCCGTTGCCAATGCTATTCCTGAATTGCTCAATAAGGCAGATGTTGTAACTGAAAAAACGAACAATGAAGATGGGGTTGCTGAATTTTTTGAGATGGTTCTAAAATCAAAGAGGAATTAGTAATGGATAAATCCGATAATAATAAACCCGGTAAAGGATTTTTTGCAAAATTTATTATGGGTTTTGCAACAGTACTTCTTATTGTATTTATGTTTCCAAAGGGTGAATCAATTGAATTCGAAGTATCAGAGGGATCCATTTGGCTGAACGATGATTTAATTGCACCATTTAGCTTTCCGATTAAGAAGAGTGAGGAGGTTTATCAGGCTGAACTGAAGGCTGCAAAAAATAGTGTATATCCTGTTTTTCTAAACGAAAATAAAAATAATCAAGCAAGTATAGAAACATTAAAGAATTATAATACTTATTTATTAAGAGTTTTAGATGAAAGCATAGAAAACGATACAACCTCTGTTCCTAATCCGACCTTCCTTAGTGCATCCTCTTTTTCATACTTAAAAAATCTTCGTATGCGCGAAAGAAACTTGATCAAGTCACGCGGTCCGCACATAAAAGATTTATTTAAATCTGCAGAAGAGATCCTTAATACTGTTTACAGAAAAGGTATATTAAGTGTTAACTCAGACAGTCAATTGAGAGACAGCATTGCGTTAAGACGAGGCAATTTCGACACCATCGAACCGGCAAACAAATTTCTTTTTCTCGATCAGGCAAAAAATGAAATCCTGAATGAAATAAAACACTCAGAATACTCCAAAGATTTTGAGACTGCGCTGGACGAATATACGCTTCACTTTTTAATGCCGACAATATTATATAGTAAAGAGCTTACTCAGCAAGAGGTCTCACAGGCTCAGGAAAATGTTTCCAGATACACTGGTATAGTTAATGAGAACGAACGTATAATTGCGAAACATGACAGGATAACCAAGGACACCATACTAAAAATCGAATCTTATAAAGAAGCTAAAGGAGAGTTTATCGGACCCTGGGATATGATACTTCAGGCGATAGGTAAATTTTTTCACATCGGTTTAATAATGTCTTTGCTGGTTACCTATCTGTTTCTTTTCAGAAAGCGCATATTTTATAATAACCAAAAACTTCTAATATTCGTTATAATAATTCTGTTTGTCTCCTTTGTCACTTTTCTTATTAACCAGGTTAAAGTACAGGCACCTCTGCAATTTCTAATTTTTATTCCTGCAGCCTCAATGATCATGACAATAATGTTTGACTCACGCATTGGTTTTTATGCGACTGTAATAATAACACTTATAGCTGGTGCATTAAGAGGGAATGATTATACATTTATGGCAATGAATCTTATAGCGGGAGGTATAGCTGCCTACTCAGTTCGGGATATAAAAAACCGTTCTCAGATATTCCGATCATTCCTTTTTATTCTGCTGGGCTATATTCTATCTATTTTTGCATTTGGTATGGAACGGTTTGCCCACTGGAATGATTTGTTAGTTGAAGGAGCTTTTGCTACTTCGAATGCGCTAATCAGTCCTGTTCTAACTTATGGACTTTTAATATTCTTTGAACGCCTTTTTAAAATAACAACTGACCTTACTTTACTTGAGCTTTCTAATTTTGACAGACCTTTATTGAAAGATCTTGCAAGAAAAGCGCCCGGGACTTTTAATCATTCAATGACGATGGGTACGATGGCCGAGGCAGCGGCAGAAAAGATAGGTGCCAACCCACTGCTAGCCAGAATAGGTGCATATTATCATGATATAGGAAAAACAATTTCACCACAAAATTTTGTTGAGAACCAGCTTAATAACCAGAATGTGCACGAGAATCTTACCCCGGAAGAAAGTGTAAGTTTAATTGCGCAGCATGTGAAAGAAGGAATAGAGTTAGCAAAAGATAATGACCTGCCACAAGAAATTATTGACTTTATCCCAATGCACCATGGCACTATGATAATGAGCTATTTTTATGATCGGGCAAAAAAGATTTATGGTGAAGAAAAAGTTAAAAAAGATGATTACAGATACCCGGGACCCAAGCCTAATACCAAAGAAACGGCAATAGTAATGCTGGCGGATGGATGTGAATCAGCAGTAAGATCAATTGACGAGCCTAACCCGGAAAAGGTTGAGAACGTTATTGACAATATATTTAAAGGCAGAATAGAGGATAAACAGCTAAATGATGCCCCTATTACTTTTAGCGATATTGCAGCTATTAAGGAAGAGTTACTGAAGATTCTTCTTGGGCAGCATCATAAGAGAATAAAATATCCTAAGCAGGAAGAAGCCGAAAAGGGAGTTTCGGAAGACAAGAACTGATGAATATTTTTGTCAGGGAATATTTAGCCACGCTTAAGCTGGAAAGAAACCTCTCTGAAAATACGATTGCCTCTTATAAAAACGATCTCTCATCTTTGATTAATTATTTAACTGATTCGGGAATTAAAGATCCTGCTGAAATCACATCAAAAAATTTATCCGATTTTTTTGTAATCTTGACAAAACTCGGATTAAGCAGCCGTTCAGCGGCAAGGTATTATTCCTCCATTAAAGGATTTTTCGGTTACCTGTTTTCCAGCGGTTACATTAAGATTAACCCGATGGAAAAAATATCAGCACCTAAAGTAAGTAAAAATCTACCGAATGTGCTAAATATTAATGAGATAGAGAAAATTCTTTCCGGACCTGACGTTAGCAAAAAACTTGGTTTAAGAGATAAAGCACTTCTCGAAACATTTTATGCCTGCGGACTTCGTGTTTCTGAGTTGATAAATCTTAAGTTATCGGATTTATTTCTTAATGAAGAAATGATCCGGGTTTTTGGTAAAGGATCGAAAGAACGGTTTGTGCCGATTGGTTCTTCGGCAATAAACTGGATTGGAGAATATTTGAAAGCCGGCAGACCGTTGCTTGAGAAGAAAGCCAAAAGTCAGCACGTTTTGTTCTTGAATAACCGGGGAACAAAATTATCGAGAATGGGCGTGTGGAAAATTGTTAAAAAATACGCACAGCTTGCAGGAATACAAAAGGAAGTTCATCCGCATACATTCCGTCATTCTTTTGCAACTCATCTTCTTGAAGGCGGTGCAGACTTACGTGCAGTGCAGGAAATGCTGGGACACGTGGATATTTCTACAACTCAGATTTACACCCACATCGATAGAGATTATATAAAACAGGTTCACAGAGACTTTCATCCGAGAGGTTGAAAATATACAGTTTTAAATTTTGAAGAATTTGATTCTCGTCTTTCTCACTTTAATTTCTTAAATTGAAAACAAAAAAAGGGTGACATATATGCGACCCAATTTTTCTTACAAGTTAAACCAACCTATTCTTTTCCTTTCTTTAATTCTCTTCCTTATAGCTTACAGCATACCGCTACGATTAGATACGTAAGCAAAAGCGGGCTAAGCATACCACCCTACACAACCTGGGAAACTGCAGCCGACAGCATACAGAAGTGTATTAACATTTGTGTCTTTGGCGATACCATTTACGTTGCCAACGGAGTTTATGAAGAGCAGGTTGTTATGATACCGGGGTTGTCGCTTATCGGTGCTGGAACAGACTCTTGCATTGTGGACAGCAGAAATTTTCCGCTATCAAATAACAGAACCATAACTATGCAAGATAATTGTCTTATAGCAGGGTTTTACATTCGTACTTCGAATAATCTTGATTACGGATTTGGAATTTACTCCACCGGACAAATAGGCTTAATAACACAAAATAAATTTTCGAATGCTAATGCTGGTGTTTTGCTTTGGTCCTCTGATGTTGACGTTTATAAAAACCATTATTTCAATTTAAGAACCGGTATTTATATTTATAATTCAAATTCTATTGTCAGGAAAAATGATGTCTACACCTTAACAAATACAGGCGATGACGGAATATTTATTGATGCCGATAACTCCAGTTATATACCAGTTATAGATTCAAATTATATAGTTTCAAGTGATAATGGTATCTATAAAGGCCCCGGTACAAGGTCAACAATAAAGAATAATGAAATAAAATTAGTAAATGGTTCAGACGGTATTTTTATACACAGTTATGTTTCTGACTCTAATTGGGTATTCAATAATACAGTTTACACTAACATAGGTGATTACGCTCTATATACTAATGGAAGCAACCATCTGCAGATAAAAAATAATTATTCGAATGGAAATTTTAGATTTTATGCATTTAGCATTGGTTCAAATCATAAAGTAATAAACAATGTAGTTACAGGTGCAGAAGGTGGTGTAGAAGCTTGGGGAACACAGAATATGGTATTTCAACACAACGATGTTTGGAAAAACGAAGATAATTACTATGGTTTTACACCAGACACATCAAACCTCTCAGTTAACCCAATGGTAGTAAATGATGACACAACACAGGGAGAACTGGATTTTCATCTTCAGATGTTTTCACCTTTAATTGATGCCGGCGACCCAACTATTTTAGATAAAGACAGCACAAGAAGCGACATCGGGTTATATGGAGGTCCTTATGGAGAAAGCTATGTTTATTTCGATCTTCCACCACGCACTCCGGTTAACTTAACAGCGAATGTTGACAGCCTGATTAAATTAAACTGGAATAAAAATACTGAAGCAGATTTCAGCTATTATAATATTTACAGGGATACAGCTTTTAACTTCACGGTAGATTCTACAAAGCTTATTGCATCAGTTACAGATACATTCTATTACCAAACATTTCCTTCAAATATAGAAACCCTTTATTACAAGCTGACAGCAATGGATAACCAGGGAAATGAATCAAATCCTTCAGAGGAAGTAGCAGTAATCCTTGTATCAGTAAAAAATGAATGGAAAGCAGTAAACAATTATATTCTTTATCAGAACTATCCAAATCCATTTAATCCCAGTACTAAGATAGGTTACAAGCTGAAAGAGAGAGGATATGTTAAGCTGTACGTGTACGATATAAAGGGAGAGTTAGTATCAGTGTTGGTGAATGAAGTTCGTGAAGCAGGATATTATGAAGTGAACTTTGATGCGGGAGTCAATGGTCAAAAGTCAAATGTCAAAGGTGAATTAGCGAGTGGAGTTTACATTTACCAGATAATGGTAGCTGGTGAAAACAATATTCCAGTTTTCAGTGATATAAAGAAGATGGTTTATGTAAAATAAAAGTGAGGCCCCCTGAATCCCCCGAAGGGGGACTTAGGGGAATTAGGTAACATAATTCATAAACCGCTTTCATCCTTATTCCCTTCCCTTAGGGAAGGGTTAGGGATGGGCTGTAATTCAAAATAATTTCTCACATAAATAGGAGGACTTATGAAAAACAAATTTCACTGTTTGATTTATCTTTTAGATCCAAGAAGCTGGATAATCATAGCATTGCTATTTTGCAATGCTTTATTGGTAGCACAGGAATCAACGCCAACTGATGAATTCCCGATCGGTTCAGGTCTCAGTGGAATTCCCTGGAGGCGAACTCAATGGGATTATTATACATCTTACGATTCGTCCGGTTTTAATACAATGGTGACGTACTCCTATGATATTAATAAGAGTCGATTAGATCGATACAACTTAGTAGCATACAATATGGATAATAGTGATTGGATAATGTATTATTCAACCTGCTATTATACAAAATGGGAATCAGAGCAAAATCAAACTGAACTATTAAGGGTAGGTGTTAAGCACGCAGATGGAGAAGTTGCTTATTGGAAAGATGGGATTGATTCTGTTTTATGTTGGTCAACGAAAGGATTAGCAGGACCAGAAGATTCGCTTGTTTATGGTCCGCATTACCGCCAGGATAACAGGTATAAAAGCTGGCAACATGGCGATCGCCACGATGTAAAATACTATACACGATTCAGAATGGCACTGGATAAACCGGAGAATGCGGATACAACTCTTCCTGTTTGCGAAATAAAAGTAGTGTATCGATTCCAGAGAGAACATACTCAGGGACCTCCCGAACCAAAGAAAGATACTGTTTTCTTATCGAGAATATTAACAGTTGGTGATTTTCCTGATAGTGGACATTTCGACTATTTCAAGTTTGATCCTGAATGGTATAAATATCCTGAGCATTTCTGGCTGCCGAAAGATGCAGGAAAATTATTATACATTCCCGAAGACAGTGTTTGGTATAATGATGTTAACGATGATATTGGAATTCAGTTCTGGGTTGATTGGCTTATTGATATAGAGGAAGATTCCGGCTATACTCTTTACATTGATAAAATAGAGGTTTATGATGAAGACTGGAAAGAAGGATATATTGAACACCCTGAAGTTGTAGTTAATCGAATTAATACCTATTCGGAAGATTATTGTGATTGGCCAAATGTAAAATACTGGATAGGACACGATGAACCTTATACCATTGACGCTTTTACTCCAATAAGGATAGTTGATTCCTTACTGAACAATAATCCGCTTTGTCCTAATCAACATCGTCTAATAAATGTTTTTAATCCTTACTGGACTTATGATAACCAGATAAACGGAGATACATTACTTTTTCAATATTTTAGGATGGCAAAACCATCCAGACTATTTGTTGATATGTATCCATTCGCTCCGCAATATCCAATCCCAAGGTTTGAGGACTTCGATTACTTGAGATATACTTTCCAACAATGCCATACATTGCAGCCGGGTTTTTGGTATCAAGCTCAAGGATTTGGACAAACAAGGAATGGAGTGCCTGAAATATGGCGTTTTCCTGAACCAGAAGAACTAAAAGCATCTGTTATGTTAGCATTAGCTCATGGTTCAAAGGGAATAACGATTTCCTGTTATGATGGCTGGGGCACTGCGGATTATCTTCCTCCTCACCAGGATTTAATTTATATACAAGGAATTGTAGATACATTAGTTAATGGGAATATTGAAGTAACAGATCTTTGGTATCTTATAAGGGATAATTTAGCACCCCGCCTAAAAGGCAAGCTTGGTAAAACACTTCTGGATTTGGAGTATACAGGTAACTACATAAATAAATATTGTCATAATTGTCCTAACCCAGATGAAAATATTGTTGAGGATTATTTAACTATAAATCTTAACACATCGGACTATTTTTGGCACGCTGGATTTTTCAAAAAGCAAAATTTCCCTGACGACAAATATTTTCTCTTAGCTAATTTGTGGACAACTTCAACGATGATTGCCAGTCTTACAATCAATAATAATACAGTGTACCACAATCTAAGATTTACAGACGTAGAAGATGGAATTGATACTACGATTGATTATAATTCTTATGTAACTTATAGTGACTCTATGCTGGCAGGAGAAGGAGAACTCTATCAGGTAGCTCCGGTCGTAAAATATGGCGGAAAGCTTATTCCCAACGAAACGATCTCCGGAGAAACAACATTAATCGATGAGATGGTCATTCAAAATGGAGCTACGCTAACTATTAATTCAACTTACAATGCGGACAGAGATATAAGAATTAAAGCTGGCGGCAGAATAGTTACTACCAATGGTGGAACCATAAAATTCTACGAAGGACATAAGCTTATAGTAGAAGGTGCTGCAACACTATCGGGAACATATCAACACAAATTTGTAATCGATTTTATTTCACCTGAAAATAGTAACGGAATAGTTATAAAACTAGGCGGCTCATTAAGCATTTCCTACTGCGAGATCAAGAATGCAGTTAGAGGAATCAATTCTGAATTAAATGCAAATTATCTCAATGCACAGAGCATAAATTTTATTGACTGTGACTCGATTTCAATAAACATTTTAGGCCGTAGCCCGGGTATGGCTCCTACCCCTCCGCCACAAATACAGAATTGCACAATAACTAATTCGCAATACGGGATTTCGGTTGCAAACTTCCCGGCATATTAATTCAGGACAACACAATCACAAACACTGCACTGGGCATTTATCTTTCAAATTCAGCTAATGCATCAGTAATTCATAATGAAATTCATTCCAACAAAGAAGAGCTTCAAGGAATATACGTTTCAAGCAGCAGCGGAGTAATCAGGAAAAATAACATAACTGGGCACACAGTCGGAATTCACCTCGCAAATTCATCACCGAAACTTGGAGACAATACAATCACTTCGAACAAATATCACGGACTTTATATTGGTTCTGGATCAATTCCTTATATGAAAGGAGAAATTATAAGTAATCCTCCCAAGGTATATATTCTATCAGGATATAACTCCATCGAAGAAAACGGCGGTTTGGAAGAATTTGGGGGACCATCAGATAATGACGGCTCAGAAATTTACTTTTATAATTCAAATGCAGTTTTAGATAGTGGTTGTAATTCAATTGTCGATGACAGAACGCCCTCGCCTCCTTTGGTAAATACTCTGTTATTGATGAACTGTCCGTCAGGTTCGCTGATATTTGTAATTGCACAATACAACTATTGGAGTGACTCGGTATCTGCAGCAAGATTTGGACATTTAAATGTTCATTATTTACCATACTACGAAACTCCCTGCCCGCACCCCGGTGGTGGCGAGGATAAACTGGTATTGAAGACTTCATTCGGTGAAGTGATAGATACAATTTACTCAACCGGTGATGAAGTCACGGGGCTTACAGAAACAGAAGCAGACTATGCAAAAGCAGAAGAATATTTCCTGACAGGAGATTTAAGTAATGCATTACAGATCTATGAAGGAATAATTAACAGCAATGCAACTGAAGAAGATAAGTACCTGGCTTATCAAAGAGAATATGAAATTGGTAAACTAACAAACCAACCGGTCGAGTTCTTTAATGAAATGAGGAATGAATTCATTGTCTTGGCTGCGAACGCACAGGATTCGATCGATACAAAAATATTCACTCAGCTTTCTACGCTCAGTAAGGTAGGTGAACAGGAATATGAATCAGCAATAGAAGAATTCGATGGAATAATCCAGCAGAATCCGAACACAGAAGAAGCAGTCTATGCAGAGATTGACGCACTAACTACTGCATTGTTGATTGATGAAAATGACTCAACCTTGAATAAAGGAAGATTGGGCAAATACCTAGTTAAAACAGCGGGTGATTACAATCGAAGGATAGATGAAATTCTGAGGAAAAATTTCGGTGGCAAGTCAAAAGAAGATTTAGAAAAATTTCTACCGACTGAATATACTTTATACCAGAATTATCCGAATCCATTCAACCCGATTACTACCATAAAGTATGATCTTCCAAATGTAAGTGATGTCTCATTGATTATTTATGATATACTTGGAAGAAAGGTAAAAGAGCTAGTAAACACCAAGCAGCAAGCAGGAAGGTATGAGATTAAGTTGAACGCTTCTAATCTTGCAAGTGGTGTATATATCTACCAGCTAATAGCGGAGAAGTATATAAGCGCTAAGAAGATGATTTTACTCAAATAAGGTGCAAATTTTTCTTCCATAAAGGTCGAGAGCTATCTCGACCTTTTTTACTCAGTCCCACTTTAGCTAATTAAAATTTACTCTTTTCAACTCTTTTAAAAACACTTTTATTATCTTTAGCCCAATTAAATGAAAATTGATGCTGAAATGCTTGTGAAATTCGCGCGAAGGATAATCTATCTGTCATTTATTCTCGGTATGTTGATCAACGGTTGTAATCGTTCCGGTAAAGATTCTGAGCAAATAAATAGTAATGAAACTAATGATTCAACAACGACCAAGGCTATAACAAAATTTCTTTTTCTGAATGAATGGTTTGGTAAAGCAGGAGTTTACAGGTATAATCTTTCAGAAAAAAAATATTTTCCGGTATGGTGGCATCCTAGGGAAAATGTTGTAATGCTGGTTTACCGACCGGATAATATGCCTGCGTACTTTTTGACTGCTGGTAGAATGGGAATAAAAGAAAAATTTCCGTTTTTCCAGAGGATTAAATTATTCAAAATATCGCAAAACTTTTCGGAAACCATTCAAATTGATAAAGTAAAGGATGGGCTTCAGTTCACTGCACGCTGGAACGCTGATAACAACCTTGAATTAATTTATACTTCCATTGATAAAGTCATCTCGTCTTACGTAAATCAGTTTACAAAAGTATATGATTTTTATGGAAAACTGATTGACAGCAAAATAGAAACTTTCGATATTGAAAAAGATGGATTCCCTTACCTTTTACCACAGCGTAATTCTACTATATCTCCTTCTGCGAAATATGGCGTGTCGATTTTAAGCGATTCAATTTTTTTAAAAACTGCGGGAAATGATTCAGTTAGTTTAATAACCGTTATGAAGCATGACTTGAATAAAATTGATTGGAGTGAAGACGAACGGTTCCTTATTATTTCCACTTTAAATTTGAATGATGAATCGCTCAAAACTAAAAAACCTGAAACATCGGAATTATTTGTTTATTCTATTGATGCGGATTCACTAATTGGAGTATTCAGTGGGGCAGGTGTAAAGAATTTTTTTACTTCAGGCGATTTGCTGATTTTTGATGATGGATTTGGTAAAAACTCGAGGATAAATATATATAATTTACAGCAGCATGAGATTATTGATTCGGTTATAACAAAAGAGGCATGTGGTTTAGTTTTTCTTCCTAAAATATAAAAAAGTAAATGCAGACTTATCTAAGAATTCTGAAATATGTAAAACCCTACTGGAAGAACCTTGTTCTGATTTTTATATTATCCATTTTCTATGCAGTGTTGAACGGGCTTTCAATCTATCTAGTTATTCCATTACTTGATACACTCTTCCAGGGAAGTGGAGCTACTCAGCAAGTAAGTACAACCCAGAGTTTACAATCATCATCTTCATTCCTTCCGGGGTTTTTAATTGATTTAAAAGAGACAGCCAGTCAGTGGTTTACTGATTTTGTCTATTCCGGAGACAAAATAGAAATACTGATGAAAATTTGTGTGGTCATTCTAATCGTATTTTTTCTTAAAAACCTTTTCGGTTACCTGCAATCTTATTTTATGGCTTATGTAGAATATTCATCTATGAATGATTTGAGAGATGCAGCATATAAACATCTGCATAAGCTTCCGATAAGTTACTTTAAAAAAGAACGAGTAGGTAATCTAATTTCGCGTTTTACAAATGATATTTCAAAAATACAGGACAGCATTTCCGCTACATTCAGCAGTCTAATTAAAGAACCCTTAACGATAATAGTGTTTTTAATTATTGCATTAAGTATAAGCTGGCAACTAACTCTCTTCGCTGCAGTAATACTTCCCGTATCTATGCTGGCAATTATGTGGATCGGGCTGAAAGTAAGAAAGCAAAGTACTTTGGTACAAAGAAAAATAGCTGATATTACCAGTGTCCTGCAAGAAACAATTTCAGGGGTTAAAGTTGTTAAAGCTTTCGGTATGGAGCCATACGAGAATAGAAAATTTGTAAAAGAGACAAAAAGCTACCTGAAAACTATTTTAAAGATTGTAAGAATTCGAGATGCGGCTTCACCGATTACAGAGATGATAAGCATTATTGTCGGAGCAGTTATTATTTATTACGGTGGAACTCTGGTTTTGAAAAGTGCAACAATTTCTGCAAGCCTTTTTATGGGTTTTCTTTTAGCAATATTCCAGATGATGAAACCAATTAAAGATCTGAGCACTGTAAACAACAGAATCCAGGAAGCCGGTGCTGCTGCCGATAGAATTTTCGAAATACTTGATACCGTCCCCGATATTAAAGATTCGAAAGATGCAAAAACACTGAATGATTTTAAGGGAACTGTGAGATTTAATAAAGTCAGCTTTAAATACGAAGATTCAGAAGAATGGGTGCTTGATGATATTAATATTGAAGTAGTTAAAGGAGACATTATTGCTCTGGTTGGTCCCAGCGGTGGCGGCAAATCGACGCTTGTCGATCTGATTCCGAGATTTTATGATCCTATCAAAGGAAGCATACTGATCGATGGTGAGGATATTCGCAATTACACACTGGATTCTTTACGAAGTAAGATGGGAATAGTTACGCAGGAAACATTTCTTTTCAATTCTTCAATAAAAGATAATATAGCGTACGGACTTGATAATTATCCTGATGATAAAATAATTGAGGCAGCAAAAGCAGCAAATGCCCACGAGTTTATAATTCAAACTAACGATGGTTATGATACGATTATAGGAGAAAGAGGAATCAAGTTATCCGGCGGTCAGCGGCAGCGGTTAACTATAGCACGCGCAATTCTAAAAAATCCTGATATAATGATTTTTGATGAAGCAACTTCAGCTCTGGATAGTGAATCGGAAATTTTGGTTCAGGAAGCAATTGAGAGGATGATGAAGAACAGAACAACAGTTGTAATTGCGCACAGGTTAAGCACAATAAGGAATGCAACAAGAATAATAGTAATTGAAAGAGGAAAAATTATACAAACAGGTACACACCAGGAACTTATGCTGAGGGAGAACGGTTTGTATAAAAAGCTCTATGAAATGCAATTCAGGGATGATGATTGATGCCGGAACAAGACAGCAAAACATATAAAGTTCTCGACTGGATTATCCTTTCTCTATTTATCATATTTATATTAAGTCTCAGCAATTCCATTTTTATAAACCAGATTGGTTATTTCGGTGCGTTACTTTTCATTCTGGTTAAAATATTTCTCACGAGAAAAAACCAATTTCAGAAAACAGGACTTGAGCTTGCATTTGCACTTTACATGATAGCCGAAATCCTCTCGCTTATTTTCTCAGATTATAAAGCTGAAGCATTAACTCACTTTTACAAACGGGCTCTGCTGATCCCGGTATTTTATACGACGGTTACCGTGACGGATAGTTTTAAACGAGGTAAAAACTTTTTTAATATTTTTGTTGCTGCCTCTTTAAT